>JAAXVP010000457.1 GCA_013335435.1 Thiobacillus sp.
GGCCCTTGTCCATCTGCATCAGGGTGATGCCGGTCTCTTCGTCGCCCGCCTCGATGGCGCGCTGGATCGGCGCCGCGCCGCGCCAGCGCGGCAGCAGCGAGGCGTGGATGTTGACGCAGCCCAGGCGCGGGATGTCGAGCGCGGCCTGGGGCAGGATGAGGCCGTAGGCCGCCACCACCATGACTTCGGGCGCCGCTTCGACGATGGCCTGGCGCGCCGCCTCGGTCTTCAGGCTGTCCGGTTGGGCGACGGCGAGGCCGTGCTTCAGGGCCGCTTCCTTGACCGGGCTCATGCGCAGCTTCATGCCGCGCCCGGCCGGGCGGTCCGGTTGGGTCAGGACCAGGGGGATGTCGTGGCCGGCCGCGACCAGGGCTTCCAGGGCACGGGCGGCGAACTCCGGGGTGCCGGCGAAGACCAGCCTCACATCGTTTCCCGCTGCTGCTTGACCAGCTTGGTGCGGATGCGGTCCTGCTTCAGGCGCGACAGGTATTCCACGAACACCTTGCCGTCGAGGTGGTCGATCTCGTGCTGGACGCAGATGGCGAGCAGGCCTTCGGCCTCGAACTGGTAGGTCAGGCCGTCCAGGTTGAGGGCGCGGACCTTGATGTGCTCGGCCCGGGTGACCGGCTCATAGATGCCCGGCACCGACAGGCAGCCCTCTTCGTGCACGACTTCGCCGTCCTTGGCCAGGATGACCGGGTTGATCAGGGTGAGCAGGTGGTTCTTGTCCTCGCTGACGTCGATCACGATCATCCGGATGTGACGGTCCACCTGGGTGGCGGCCAGGCCGACGCCTGGCGCGGCATACATGGTCTCGGCCATGTCGGCGGCCAAGCGGCGGATGTCGTCGGTCACCGTTTCGATCGGTTTGGCGACCGTGTGCAGTCGCTTATCCGGATACTGGAGGATTTTGAGCAAGGCCATTTAGGTGCAAAGTTTCACAAATTGGTTTAAGTTAAACATTGATCTAATTATATCTTGGGTTCAACCAGGACCCTTATCACGTAGAGGTGGCGACCATGCGCGTGCTGGCTTTGATCGTTTCGCTGGGCATTTCGTTTTCCATGGCCGTGCCGGCCCAAGCGCTGGCCGACGCGCCCCCGTTGCGTGAAGACCATCCCGACCGCCATGTCGTCGTCAAGGGCGACACCCTGTGGGACATCTCGGCCAAGTTCCTCAAGTCGCCCTGGCTGTGGCCCGAGCTCTGGCGCGCCAACGACGACCACATCAAGAACCCGCACCTGATCTACCCGGGTGACGTCATCTATCTGGTGATGACCCCGGACGGCCCGCGCCTGATGAAGATGGAGACAGTCAAGCTGTCGCCGACCGTGCATGCCGAACCGCTGGTCAAGGCGGATGCCATCCCGCCCATTCCCTACGCCGCGGTGCAAGCCTTCCTGCACCGTCCGATGCTCGCCGATGCCGGGGTGATCGCCAAGGCCCCCAAATTGATCGCCAGCGAGGATGGCCGCAGCCTGAGCGGCACCGGCGACCGCGTCTATGTCGACGGCGGCGCGACCGATGCCGGCAAGTGGAACATCGTCCGCCTGGGCAAGCCGCTCAAGGAACCGGCCACCGGCGAGGTGCTCGCCCATGAGATCGCCTATGTCGGCGATGCCAGGACGCTGGCCAAGGGCAGCCCGGCCACCCTGGAGGTCACGTCGGTCGAGCGCGAGGCGCAGGCGGGCGACCACCTGATCCCGGCGGTCATCGAGGATAAACTCGACTTCGTGCCGCATGCCCCGGCCAAGGCGGTCGCCGGCCAGATCATCTCGGTGGTCGGCACCAACCAGGTGTCCGGCCGCTATGCCACCGTGATCATCAACAAGGGCAAGCAGGACGGTCTCGAAGCGGGCCTGGTCCTGGCGGTTGTCCACCCGGGCAAGACCATGGGCCTGAACCGGTCCTTCGAGCCCAAGGCCGGCTATTTGGACAGTCTTAACGAGCGCGGTAGCGCCAGCCCCCTGGCGGTATTCAACGAAACCGGCGCGCAGCAGGCCGCCGACGATGCCACGCAATTGCCCGATGTCCGTACCGGTCTGGTCATGGTCTACCGGGTGTTCGACCGGGTCGCCTACG
>JAAXVP010000458.1 GCA_013335435.1 Thiobacillus sp.
ACCAATGCCTACAACATCCTGGAAGGCTTCGAAGGCGACAAGGACGCCAACGGGCACCGCAACAAGGTCGGAGGCTGGCGCCAGGCCGGACTTCCGTGGACCCAGGGCTGAACCACAGGACACCCCAGAGATGCAAGCTGCCCCCATCAGTTTCGATCGTTTCAACACCCTCGCCGACGCAGATGCCCACGCGCGCATCCGCGCCGCCCGCGCACGCCTCGGCGAGCGGGCCGTGCTGCTGTGCCACCATTACCAGCGCGCCGACGTTTATCAATACGCCGACATCACCGGCGACTCCCTCAAACTGTCGCGCCTCGCCGCCGATACCAGCGCCGAGTTCATTGTCTTCTGCGGCGTGCACTTCATGGCCGAAGTGGCGGACATCATGTCCAAGCCACACCAGCAGGCCATCCTGCCCGACCTGGCCGCCGGCTGTTCGATGGCCGACATGGCCAACCTGGCCAAGGTCGAGCGCTGCTGGCGCGAACTCACCGAAGTGCTCGAAACGCCGGATGCGCTGATCACCCCGGTCACCTACATCAACTCCGCGGCCGACCTCAAAGCCTTCTGCGGCGAGCACGGCGGCATCGTTTGCACCTCCACCAACGCCCCGACCATCCTCGACTGGGCCTTCGCCCAACGCGAGAAGGTGCTGTTCTTCCCCGACCAGCACCTGGGCCGCTGGACCGGTTTCAAGAAAGGCATTCCGCTGGACGAGATGGTCGTGTGGGACCCCGACCTCGAATACGGCGGCCTCAGCGTCGAGCAGATCAAACAGGCCAAAGTCATCCTGTGGAAGGGCCACTGCTCGGTGCACCAGATGTTCCAGCCGGCGCACATCATCAAGTTCCGTAACCAGTACCCGGACGGGCTGGTCGTGTCCCACCCGGAAAGTGCCCTCGAAGTGTGTCGCCAGTCTGACTACGTGGGCTCCACCGAGTACATCATCAACGTCATCAAGGCCTCTGCGCCGGGCACTCGCTGGCTGGTCGGCACCGAACTGAACCTGGTAAACCGCCTTGCCGAGGAAGTGAAGGCCGAGGGCAAGATCGTCCAGTTCATGTCGCCCACCGTGTGCATGTGCTCGACGATGCAGCGCATCGACCCGCAGCACCTGGCCTGGACCCTGGAGAACCTCGCCGACGGCAAGGTGGTCAATCGCATCACCGTACCCGAGCACGAAGCCGCGCTGGCCAAGGTCGCCCTCGAACGCATGCTCGCAGTTTCCTGAAGCCATTGCGCTTGCAGCTCAAGACGGCGCCTGCGGGCGCCGTTTTTCATGGGCAATGCAACGTGCGCTGGTAATCCGATGGGCGCAGAATGAACAAAAAGGAGCCGTGATGAGCACCCTGCGCATCTGTACCTACAATATCCACAAGGGTTTTTCCCAGTTCAACCGGCGTCTCGCCATCCACGACCTGCGCGACCGCCTGCGCCTGCTCGGCGCCGATGTGGTATTTCTGCAGGAAGTTCAGGGTATGCACCTGCGCCATGCCCAGCGCCACGCCGACTGGCCCGGCCAGCCCCAGCATGAATTTCTGGCCCGCGACATGTGGCAGCAAAGCGCCTACGGCAGCAACGCGATCTATGACCACGGCCACCACGGCAACGCCATCCTCAGCCGCCACCCGATCCTCACTCAGGCCAACCAGGACGTTTCCGATCATCGCTTCGAAAGCCGCGGCCTGCTCCACTGCGAGATCCGCATCGCCGAGCTAGATCGCCCGGTTCATTGCGTATGCGTACACCTCGGCCTCACGGCCGGCAGCCGGCGCCGGCAAATGGCGGCCCTCGTCAAGCGCATGGACGAACTTGCTCCTGACGGCGCCCCGCTGATCATCGCCGGCGACTTCAACGACTGGCGCAACCACGCCGACGACTGCCTGACCGAACAACTTGGCGTCAGCGAGGTATTCACCACCTTCCGCGGCCGCCCGGCACGCAGTTTTCCAAGCACATTACCGGTCCTGCGCCTCGACCGTATCTACGTGCGCGGCTTCTCCGTCGACAAGGCCGAAGTGCACTGCGGCACACCGTGGAGCCAGATCTCCGACCATGCCCCCCTCACCGCTCAG
>JAAXVP010000187.1 GCA_013335435.1 Thiobacillus sp.
CACCCCTGCCCCCTCTCCCGGGGGGAGAGGGGAAGAAACCCGAGCGCCGCTATGAAACGCTCATCACATCCCAGGATCTCGACCGCTGGTTGAATAAACTCGAAAGCGCCGAGCTGATCTGCCTGGATACCGAGACCACCAGCCTCGACCCCATGCAGGCGCGCCTGGTGGGCATGTCCTTCTCGGTCATCCCGGCGCCCGCCCATCCTCAGGGCGAACTGGGCTTCGAGGAGGCGCCCTGCATCGCCGAGGCGGCCTATCTCCCTTTGGCCCATGCCTATGCCGGGGTGCCGGACCAACTCGACCTGGCCGCCACCCTGGCTCGCCTGAGGCCGATCCTGGAAGACCCGAAACGCCCCAAGGTGGGCCAGAACCTGAAATACGACTGGCACGTGCTGAAGAACCACGGCATCGAACTCGCCGGCATCGCCCACGACACCCTGCTGCAAAGCTATGTCCTGGAGGCGCACGAGCGCCACGACATGGACACCCTGGCCGAGCGGCACCTGAACGAGCACACGATCAAGTACGAAGAGGTGTGCGGCAAGGGCGTCGGCCAGATCGGCTTCGACCAGGTATCAATCGAACACGCCAGCGCCTACGCCGCCGAGGATGCCGACATCACGCTCAGGCTGCACCGGGCCCTGTACCCGCGTGTGCAGGCCGAACGCGGGCTCGACTACGTCTATGGCCGGATCGAGATGCCGCTGCTGCCCATCCTGGCGCGCATCGAGCGCACCGGCGTCAAGCTCGACTGCGACCTCCTGCGCCGGCATTCCGACTTTCTCGCCCATCGCATGCTGGAGATCGAGCAGAAGGCCTATGAGGCGGCCGGACAGCCGTTCAACCTCAACTCGACCAAGCAGCTGGGCGAGATATTCTTCAACCAGCTCAAGCTGCCGGTGCTCAAGAAGACCCCCAAGGGCGCCCCTTCGACCGACGAGGAGGTGCTGGAAAAGCTGGCCGAGGACTACCCGCTGCCCAAGCTGATCCTGGAATACCGCGGCCTGGCCAAGCTGAAGTCGACCTACACCGACAAGCTGCCCCTGATGGTCAACCCGGCCACCGGCCGGGTGCACACCAACTACAGCCAGGCCACGGCGGTGACCGGCCGGCTGTCGTCGAACGATCCCAACCTGCAGAACATCCCGGTGCGCTCGGTCGAGGGCCGCAAGATCCGCGAGGCCTTCATCGCCGAACCCGGTTTCGTCATCGTGTCGGCCGACTATTCGCAGATCGAGCTGCGCATCATGGCCCACCTGTCGAGCGACGAACGCCTCCTGGCCGCCTTCGCCGAGGATGCCGACATCCACCGCGCCACCGCCGCCGAGGTGCTCGGCCTGACGCCTGAACAGGTCCTGCCGGAACAACGCCGGATGGCCAAGGCGGTCAACTTCGGCCTCATCTACGGCATGTCGGCCTTCGGCCTGGCGGCGCAACTGAACATCGACCGGACCACGGCCCAGGCCTACATCGAGCGCTACTTCGCCCGCTATCCCGGCGTCGCCGAGTACATGGCGCGCACCCGCGAGCAGGCCAAGACGGAAGGCTACGTCGAGACCCTGTTCGGGCGCCGGCTCTACCTGCCGGAAATCCGCAGCGGCAACCCGGCAAGGCGCCAGGGCGCCGAGCGGGCGGCCATCAATGCGCCCATGCAGGGCACCGCCGCCGACTTGATCAAGCTGGCCATGATCGCCGTGCAGGGCTGGCTGGATGCCGAAAAGCTGCAAACCCGGCTGATCATGCAGGTGCACGACGAACTGGTATTGGAGGTCGCCGAGGCCGAACTTGAACTGGTCAAGGCCAGGCTGCCCGAACTGATGTGCAACGTCGCCGCGTTGAAGGTGCCGCTCAAGGTCGAGGCCGGCGTCGCGCCGAACTGGGAAGCCGCGCATTGAGACGGTGTGCGGGTCGATTCGATAAACAAGGGGAAACCTCATGAAAGTTCATGTTTTGGCTTGGCTGGCTGTCGCTTTCCTGGCCGGGTCCGTCCCGGTCCGGGCAGCCGAGGTGGCGGGTGCGGCATTCGACGAGACCGCCAGGGTGGGGGAAACCAACCTGGCGTTGAACGGTGCCGGCCTGCGCAGCAAGTTCCTGTTCAAGGTCTACGCCATCGGCCTGTACCTGCCCCGCAAGACCGGCGATGCCGGCCAGGCGGTCGGGCAATCCGGCCCCAAGCGGGTGCGTATCGTCACCTTGCGCGACGTCGGTGCCGAGATGTTCACGGAAGGGCTGACCAAAGGTGTCGAGAAGAATCACGGGGCGGCCGAACTGGCCGTGCTCAAGCCGCGTATGGACCAGTTCGGCGCGGTCCTGCGCACGCTCGGCGAGGTTGCCAAGGGCAGCGTCGTCACCCTGGACCTGCTGCCCGGCAACCTGACCCGCCTGAGCGTGAACGGGGCGCCGCTGGGCAAGGACATCGCGGGCGAGGATTTCTACCAGGCATTGCTACGGGTCTGGCTCGGCGAACATCCGGCCCAGGACGACCTGAAGACGGAATTGCTGGGACACTGAAGTCGGGATGAGCGGGCCGGCTCTTCCGGCGGGATCAGCTTCTTGCCCGTAATCGTGCCCCCAGGAGCACGACCGCTATCCCGCCGATCTCGAGAATCCAGTTGATCCGCAAGCCTAGGACCGGATGCCGGATCAGTACGTCGACGTGATGAAATGACGCGGCGCGTATGAGCACGAAGGCCAGCAAGGCGATGCATCCGGCCAATGCGATACGGGTTCCTGTCGGCATCCTGGCCGCGATCAAGGCAACCGACGAGCTTGCCACCAGGCCAAGCGTGCCGATGGCGGCGAGAAACCAGAGCTGAGCGGCTCGGCGCGTTTCGTACCATCCCTGTTGCCTGGCAAGTAGGCGGGCGAATTCGGTGAGGGCCGTCTGCAGGTCGAGCTGTTTGTTCACACCCAGTAACGCCAAGCCCACAGCGACTGCCCACCACACCCGTTTCTCGTCGATACCGAGTCGCAGCCGCAGCGTGTGTTCGGAACGGATCAACCGATGGCATTGCCAGGCGGCGATCAGGTAGAGCAATACCGTCAGCCATCCGGCCAGCGTCGGGTCGCCGATGCCGGGCGACCATCTGCCGATCAAACCGGTTTCGCTCATCATGTCTCATTCTCCGCCGCCGTTCCGGCTGTGGGAACGTCCTTGGACTATAGGGCCTTTTGCCATGGCAATCGGTCGGGAAAAAGCAAAAAGCCGCCCGAAGGCGGCTTTTTCGTTGCGCTACAAGCAGGCTCAGGAAGCCTTCTTGGCGGGCAGCTTTTCCTTGATCCGGGCCGACTTGCCGGTGCGGCCGCGCAGGTAGTACAGCTTGGCGCGACGGACGTCGCCGCGGCGCTTCAGTTCGATGGCGGCGACCAGCGGGGAGTAGGTCTGGAAGGTACGCTCGACGCCTTCACCGGCGGAGATCTTCCGGACGATGAAGCTGGAGTTGAGGCCGCGGTTGCGCTTGGCGATCACCACGCCTTCGTAGGCCTGCAGACGCTCGCGGGTACCTTCCTTCACCTTCACCTGCACCACGACGGTGTCGCCGGGGGCGAATTCGGGGATGGTCTTGCCCAGGCGGGCGATTTCTTCGTTCTCGAGTTGTTCGATGAGGTTCATCGTCATTTCCTTCAATGTTCGCGCTATAGGTTTCCGTGGAAACATGGCGCGGTTTTTAAATGATCTTCGGTTTCGTCATTCCCGCCTGCGCGGGAATGACGTCGCCTACTGATCGGCTACTTCCCGACGATATTCGTCGAGCAAATCCAATTCCTCGCGGCTCAGGGGCCGCTTGTCCAGCAGGTCCGGCCGCCGTTGCCAGGTGCGCCCGAGCGACTGCTTGAGCCGCCAGCGCGCCACCCCGGCGTGGTTGCCGGTGAGCAGTTCCGCCGGTGTCGCCAGGCCCAGGTACGCCTCGGGCCGGGTGTAGTGCGGGCAATCCAGCAACCCGTCGGCGAAGGAGTCCTCCTCGGCCGACCCGGCATGGCCCAGGGCCCCGGGTATCTGGCGGATCACCGCATCCAGCAACACCATCGCCGGCAGTTCGCCGCCCGAGAGGACATAGTCGCCGATGGAGATCTCCTCCACCGGGTGACGGGCGAACACGCGCTCGTCGATGCCCTCGTAGCGGCCGGCCAACAGCACCAGCGCCGGTTCCTTCACCAACTCCTCGACCAGGGCCTGGTTCAGCGTCCGCCCCTGGGGCGACAGGTAAACCAGGCGAGGCCGGTCGATTCCTTCCCGGCGCAGGGCCGCTTTCGCGGCGGTCAGCGCCAGGTCCAGCGGTTCCGCCAGCATCACCATGCCGGGGCCGCCGCCGAACGGCCGGTCGTCCACCGTGCGGTAGCTGTCCGAGGTGAAATCCCGCGGATCCCAGAACTTCAACTCGACCAGCCTGTTCCGGACTGCCCGGCCGCTGACGCCGTATTCGGTCAGCGCCGCGAACAGGGCCGGAAACAGGGTCACCACGTGGTAACGCGGTGTCACCAGTCGGCGCCCCAATCCACTTCGATGCGGCCGGTTCCGGTATCCACTGCGCGGACGATCGGGGCCACGAAGGGGATCAGGCGTTGTTGCTCGCCCGCCGCCACCTTCATGATGTCGTGGGCGCCGTTCTCCAGCATCTCCGTCACCTTGCCCAGGGATTCCCCGGCCAGGTTCACCACTTCCAGGCCGACCAGGTCGTCCCAGTAATACTCGTCTTCCTCGGCAGCGGGGAGTTCGTCCCGCGCCACCGCGACCTCATGCCCCTGCAGGGCCTCGGCCGCATTGCGGTCGTCCACGCCGGCCAACTGGGCAAGCAGGGTCTGGCCATGCACCTTGGCCTCCAGCACCTCGTACTCGCGCCACTTGCCCGCCTTGCCCAGTCGCCAGACCGGGTAGTCGAGCAGGTTGTCCAGGTATTCCGTGAACGGCTGCACCTTGATCCAGCCGCGTACCGCGTATGGGGCGGCGACCCGCCCCATGATGACCAGATCCTCAGGCGGCGACGGGTTGCGCGCCACGGGTCAGACGGGTCACGGTCTCGGAAACCTGGGCGCCGACGCCGGTCCAGTAAGCCAGGCGTTCCTGGTTGATGCGCAGGCCTTCGGCGTTGCCGGAAGCGACCGGGTTGTAGAAGCCGATGCGCTCGATGAAGCGGCCGTCACGACGGTTGCGGGAGTCCGCCACCACGATGTTGTAGAAGGGGCGCTTCTTGGAGCCGCCGCGAGCCAGTCGAATCGTTACCATAATCCTATGATTCCTAAATAGTTTCCGGGGCGCGCCGGAAAGGCACGCGGAAAAACGCAGCATTGTAGTGAAAGCATCCTAGAAAATCAACCAATTAGCGCGTGTCCGGGAAGGGGCCGGCGGGACGTGAAAACGGCCCGGTGCGGGCGCGCTTGATTGGCCGCCGGCACGCACCTCAGCGCACCTTGTCGAGCAGCGCGGAGGCGAAATGACGCGGGTCGAGGAGGGCGTGGGCGGCCCAGCCGGTCAGGCGGTAGTTGTTGTCCTGGAAGAGGCGTTCCAGTTGCCGTTGGGCCAGGTTGGCGCGCGCCTCGACGAGGGCGCGTTCGTTGCCGCGGCCATGGCGCAGGCGGGCGCGTTGCAGGACCAGGGTCTCGCCGGCATCGGTTTCCGCCTGGCGGGCCATATCGAGCGCCGCGCGCGCCTGGGCTACCTCGGCCAGGGCCTGACGGGCGGTGTTCCAGAGGCCGAGGCGGGTTTCGCGCACTTGTGCCTCGGCCTCGCGCAACTCCGCCTGGGCGAGCTGCAAAGCGGCGTTCTTCTGGGTATAGGGGGTGAGGCTCTGCTGCAGGGTCAGGCCGACGGTATAGCTGTTGGCCTGGATGGCGTCGAGGGCGCCGCCGGCGCTGCCGTCGTCGCGTCCGACCCAGTTGTAGCTGCCGACCAGATCGACCTTGGGCCGATACTGCGCCCGTGCGGCGTCGACCTTGCCGCGCGCCGCCTCGATGCGCCGCTCGCCTGCGCGCAGGGCCGGATGTTCGGCGATGGCCCGTTCCAGGATCGCGGTCGCGAGATCGTTCGGCAGTTCCGGAGGTTCCGGCAGCATTTCCAGGGCGATCAGGCGTTCGTCGGCGGGCAGTTCCAGGCCCAGGCTGACGGCCAGTTGACCGGCCCGGCCTTCCAGGGTGGCCAGTTGCTGCAGGGCCAGTTGGCGCTGCTTGCTCAGTTGCAGGCGGGCTTCGTTGACGTCCAGGCGGCTGGCCTGGCCTCGGCGGTAGGCCGTGGCGACCAAGGCCTCCTGGGTTTCGTACAGGGATTCCTGCTGGCGCAGGCTGCGGTACTCCTCCTGGGATTTGACCAGGGTGGTGTATTGCTCGATGACCTGGGTGAACTGCCGGGTCCGGAGATTCTCGAAGTCCGCGCGTGCCGCCTCCAGTTCGGCGCTTGCACTCCGGTAGCCGGCCCGGTCGCGGCCGCCGGCATACAGGTTGATGCTGGCCGAGAGGGCCGCATAGCTGCCGTAGAAGGCGGCTTCCGATTGGACCACGGTGGAGCCGATCAGGGTTGCCTGCTTGCCTTTGTTGCCATAGCGGAGCAACTGGGCCGACAGGTCGAACTGGGGCAGGAAGGCGTTGTCGGCGCCCAATACCCCGGCCTCCGCCTTGTGCACGGTTTCTTCGCCGCGCGCCAGGACGGTGGAGCCGGCGTCACCCAGTTCCAGAACCTGCAGCAAGGTCACCGGCCTGGCCTGGATGGGCCCGAACGGGCCCGCGCGCAGGAGCGGGTCGGCCTCGGGCAGGCTCGCCGCCATGGTCCGGCCGGCGAAGGAGGTGTCCATGCGCAAGGCCAGCGGCGTCGGCTCCGGCTTGTTCGCGGCCGCCGCGCGCGTGCGCGGCCCGGCGACGGCGGC
>JAAXVP010000459.1 GCA_013335435.1 Thiobacillus sp.
CTCGCCGGCCTGTTGGCCGCGCTGCTGCTGGACCGCTGGCCCGTGGGTCCGACCACGCGCGCCGCGCTGCTGATCGGTTTTCTGGGCGCCTTCACCACCTTCAGCACCTTCGCCAACGAGACCCTCGCCCTGGCGCGCGAGGGCGGCGAGCTGCGGGCGGCGCTGAACGTCGCGCTGTCGGTGGTGCTGGGGCTGGGGGCGGCCTGGGCGGGGGCGGCCTTGGCGTCGTTGGCGGGGCCCGGCTCCTCTGCTTGAATCCTGCTCTATGTTGGTCATTATTGGCCAATAAATGATTGTAGGCCTATTATGGCCAATATATCTCTTGACATCCGGTTGATGTTGGCCAAATTTAGCCACTATGAACAACTTGGTTAAAACTAGCCAACCAACAGGCCTCGTTCTGCTGGCCGATGTTCGGGGGTCCCGTGAACGGGGCAACCCGGTGGCCGGACTGGACGAATTGAGGAGCCGGGCGGAGTCTGCCAATCTGCGTTTCGCTGCGGACCTGCTGGTGCCGTTTTCCATTTCGGGGGGGGATGAGATCCAGGCTCTGCTGACTTCTCCGGCCGCCCTGTGGGAAATCGTCGAGTATCTGGATCTGGTGACGGGGGATCCGATCTTCCGCTTCGGATGTGGAATCGGGGCTCTGCAGACCGCGATCGTGGCGCGTTCCTGGGAGATGGACGGCATGTGCTTCCATCAGGCCCGTGCGGCGATCGAGCAGGGAAAAGCCGACCGGCGCTGGATGACCTTTGCGGGCTTCGGGTCGCCCGTTGACGAGGTGCTCGATGCCATGGCGCGCTCGTTGCAAGTGATGCGTGCAGACTGGACTGTACGGCAGCGCATGGCCCTGGTCGCGAGACGGAACCATGGGTCACAAAAGGAAACAGCTGCCAGGATGGGCATCGACCCGACGACGTTGAGCAAGATGCTCAGTGCGGCACATGCCAGGGAATACCGCGAGATCGAGGTTGCGGCGACACGGCTCCTGATGAGCGTGTGGATCGATATCCAATATCGGAATGCCACAAAGGGCGTAATGGCATGAATGAGCGAGACCAGAAGCCCGATGGCGAGGTCGTCCTCTACCAGACTGAGGACGGGCGTTCGCGTGTGGAGTGCCGCTTCGCCGAGGAGAGTTTGTGGCTGTCGCAAAACGGCATGGCCGAGCTGTTCCAAACCAGCAAACAGAATATTGCCAAGCACTTGAAAGCGATTTTTGCCGAGGGTGAACTAGGCGTGGATTCAGTAGTCAACTACTGGTTGACAACTGCTGCCGACGGCAAGCGCTACCGGGTGCTGTACTACAATCTGTCCGCTATTCTGGCGGTCGGATACCGGGTTCGATCATTGCGCGGCACGCAGTTCCGACGCTGGGCCACCGAATGTCTGGAGGAATACCTAGTCAAGGGTTTCGTGATGGATGACGTGCGCTTGAAGAATCCGGACACCGGGCTGTACTTCGAGCAGTTGCTGGAGCGCATCCGTGATATCCGGTCATCGGAGAAGGTATTCTGGCGCAAGGTGCTGGATATCTACGCCACCAGCATCGACTACGACCCGTCGGCGGAAGCGTCGCAGCGGTTTTTCGCCGCCATCCAGAACAAGATGCACTGGGCGGCACATGGCCACACAGCAGCTGAGGTGATCGTGGAGCGGGTCGATGCGCGCCGGCCAAACATGGGGCTGACCAGCTTTGAAGGCAGTCATCCGCGACGGTCGGACGTGACGGTCGCGAAAAACTACCTGACGGCCGAGGAACTGGACACACTCAATCGCATCGTCGTGGCCTATCTGGAATTTGCAGAACTTCAGGCGCGCGGCCGACGGGTCATGCACATGCAGGACTGGATCGCCAAGCTGGATGACTTTCTGACACTGGGCGACCACGACGTGCTGACTCATGCAGGTCGCGTATCCGCTGACGCGGCGCGTTTGAAGGCCGAGACCGAGTACGAAGGCTATCGTCGTCAACAGGATCAACTGGTCACGCCGGTAGAACGCGATCTGACCAAGGCGATCGAGGCGGCGGTCAGCAAGCTCCCCGCTCCGAAGCGGCGAA
>JAAXVP010000188.1 GCA_013335435.1 Thiobacillus sp.
CCTTGATCTGTTGCAGGATGCGGGCATGCGCCCCATGTTCCGGCTGGAACGGGTTATAGGGCGTAAAGATCAGTATCTTCCTGCGCGGCGTGCTCGGCTGGTCCTGCATCGAACAATCGGCGGGCACGCGGCCGCTTGCCGACCCTCCCTGGTTGTTTTGCATCGGTCGTGATTGATGCGCCGATTGTAGCTCGCGGCGGAGGCGAAAACCTTAAGAAGCCGCCGGAATCCGGGCCGATTCTCGCCGGGCTTCGTCGAGGGCGGGCTCGCTAGAGCAGGAACACCGTCGCCAGGCCCAGGAAGATGAAGAACCCCATGGAATCGGTGATGAAGGTGGTGAGCACCGCCGAGCCGAAGGCCGGATCGCGACCGAAGCGGTCGATGATGGCGGGCGCGAAGTAACCGGCCAGGGCGGCGACCACCAGGTTGAGCATCATCGCCGCGGCCATCACGCCGCCCAGGGCCACCGCCGACACGCCGCCGAGCGGGGCGCCCCGGTACAGAAGATAAGCGACCACACCCATGATGCCGCCCCAGACCGCACCGTTCAGCACCGAGATGCCGAGTTCCTTGGCCAGCAGGCGCTGGGCGTTGTCCTTGTTGATCAGGCCGAGGGCGAAACCGCGCACCACCAGGGTCGAGGTCTGGTTGCCGGAGTTGCCGCCCATGCCGGCGACGATGGGCATCAGGGCGGCCAGGGCGGCCAGCTTCTCGATGCTGCCCTCGAAGGCGCCAACCACGCGCGAAGCGATCAGGGCGGTGACCAGGTTGACCCCCAGCCATAGCCAGCGGTTCTTGGCCGCCTTCCAGACCGTGGTGAACAGGTCCTCGTCCTCGCGCAGACCGGCGGCCTGCAACAGGTCGGTCTCGGTCTCCTCGCGGATGTAGTCGAGCACCACGTCCACGGTCAGCCTGCCGACCAGGCGGTCGTTGGCGTCGACCACCGGCGCGGTCACCAGGTCGTAGCGCTCGAACGCCTGGGAGGCGTCGGAGGCGTCGTCGGACGGATGGAAGGTGACCGGCTCGTCCGACATCACGGCGGCCACGTGGGCATCGGGGTCATGCACCAGCATCCGCTTCAGCGGCAGGGTGCCGATCAGTATCTGGTCGCGCTCGACCACGAACAGCTTGTCGGTATGTTCCGGCAGGTCGCCCAGCCTGCGCAGGTAGCGCAACGCGGTTTCCAGGGTGACGTCGCAGCGGATGGTGACGAAGTCGTAGTCCATCAGGGCGCCGACGGAGTCCTCGTCGTAGGACAGCGAGGACTCGACCTGCGCCCGCTTGGCGTGGTCGAGCGACTTCATCAGTTCCTGGACCACGTCCTTGGGCAGGTCGGGGGCCAGGTCGGCGATCTCGTCGGTGTCCAGGCTGGCGGCGGCGGCCACCAGTTCCCGGTTGTCCATCGCCTCGATCAGGGTCTCCCGGACGGCGTCCGAGGCCTCCAGCAGGATCTCGCCGTCGCGGTCGGCCTTGACCAGATCCCAGACCAGCAGACGGTCTTCCAGCGGCAACGCTTCGAGGATGTAGGCGACGTCGGCCGGGTGCAGATCGTCGAGCTTCTTGGTCAGCTCGGTCAGGTTCTGCTTGTGCACCAGGCTTTCCACCAGGTCGTGCCGGGGCATGTCCTGCTTATGGACGAGCGACTCCACCAGCTTGTGCCGGGCAATGAGGTCCATCACCTGTTCCAGGCTGTCCTCGACGTGCTCCTTGGCCTTGTCCTCGTGTTCGTCGTCCATGTCCACATCCTTTCCGGCAGCGGGGATTTTACCCCCCAGCCCTCCCGGTCGCCCTATTTAGGCACCGAGACCTGCCACATGCGCGCCGAGATGATGCCCTCGCGCTTCAACAGACCGCGCGCACTGCGGTGCGTTTCGTAATAGCGCGGATTCGGGATCATGGCGGCCAGGTGCGCCGCCTGGGACGGCCCCAAACCGGCTGCCGTGGTCTTGAAATAACGCCGCGCGGCCGCCTCGGCGCCGTAGATGCCGTTGCCCCACTCGATGACGTTGAGATAGACCTCGAGGATGCGGCGCTTCGTCCACAACTGCTCGATCATCACCGTGATGACCGCCTCCTGGGCCTTGCGCAGGGGATTGCGCGAAGCCGACAGGAACAGGTTCTTGGCCAGTTGCTGGCTGATCGTGGAACCGCCGGCGACGATGCGCCCCTTTTTCAGGTTCTTCTCCACCGCCATCTCGATACCTTCCCAGTCGAAGCCCTCGTGCTCCAGGAACTTGCTGTCCTCGGCGGCCACCACGGCCCGTTTCAGGTGCATGGAGATGCGGTTGTAGTCGACCCACTGCTGGCGCAGTTCGGCATCGGGGCCTTTCTTTTCCTGCAGGCGGTCGAGGCCGGCCTCCATGAAGGCGGTATTGGCCGGGTTGAAATACCCCCACCAGAGCACACCGACCAGATAGCCCACTTGCAGGTACAGGGCCAGGATCAGGACAATCAGGCCACCCCGCCACCACCAACGCTTCATCGGGCCTCCCGCAGCATGGCGATGACCGGCGCGGTCTGCGGCCGCACGCCACGCCAGACGTAGAAGGCCTCGGCGGCCTGCTCGACCAGCATGCCGAGACCGTCGGCGGTGCGCACCCCCCGTTCGCGTGCGAAGGCCAGGAAGGGCGTGTCGCGACCGTACATCATGTCGTAGGCCAGGGCACCCGGAGCGAAGATGTCGTCCGGCATGGGCGGCAGGTCGCCGGCCAGGCTGGCCGCGGTGGCGTTGATCACCAGGTCGAACTGGCGCCCTTCCAGGGCCTCGAAGCCGCCGCCGTAGCAGTCGAACCGGGCCGACAGTTCGCGCGCCTTGTAGGCGGTGCGGTTGGCGACGAACAGCTCGGCCGGCTGCCGTTCCATCAAGGGCAGGCCGACGCCGCGGGCGGCGCCGCCGGCGCCCAGGAGCAGGATGCGCCGGCCGGCCGGATCGAACTTCAGGTTGGCGACCAGATCGTTGACCAGGCCGGCACCGTCGGTGTTGTCGCCCAGTATTTCGCCATCCTCGAACTTCAGGGTGTTCACCGCGCCGGCGGCATCGGCCCGCTCGCTCCGCTGGGTCGCCAACAGAAAGGCCTGCTCCTTGAACGGTACCGTGACGTTGGCGCCGCGGCCGCCGGCTTCGCGGAAACGCAGCACGGACGCCCGGAAATCGTCGAGCGGCGCCTCGATCGCCTCGTAACCGAGATCCTGGCCGGTCTGGCGGGCAAACTCGGCATGGATGCGCGGCGATTTCGAGTGCGAAATGGGGTTGCCGAATACGGCATAACGATCGGTCATGGTGTCGGGATCGGGGAAAATCGGTCGGCGCGATTGTACGTCCACTCGCCCATCGATTGTTTGCACCTTTTTGGTGCCTTTGGCACCGTTTCCGTGCACAAAAAATCCCGCAATGCCCGTTATGCCTTATGGCACAATCCTTTTTTACCGAATTCAGGCTGGCATGGTGCATGCTATGTCAGCCCCAGGTGTAGTTTCCCCATTACCTTTGCAATCTGTGATTAGGAGTCAAACATGGCGGTCGCCGACGTAATGAAGATGGTCCAGGAAAACGACGTCAAGTTCGTCGATTTCCGTTTTACCGACACCCTGGGCAAGGAACAGCACGTCACCGTGCCCGTCTCTGCCTTCGATGAAGAGAAGTTCACCGACGGCCACGCCTTCGACGGCTCCTCCATCGCCGGCTGGAAGGGCATCCAGGCCTCCGACATGCTGCTGATGCCGGACCCGGACACCGCCAACATCGACCCCTTCTTCGACGAGCCCACCCTGATCCTGACCTGCGACGTCATCGAGCCGGACACCGGCAAGGGCTACGACCGCGACCCGCGTTCCATCGCCAAGCGCGCCGAGGCCTACCTGAAGTCCACCGGCATCGGCGATGTCGCCTACTTCGGCCCGGAACCCGAGTTCTTTATCTTCGACTCCGTCACCTGGGGTGACGACATGTCCGGCTGCCACGTCAAGATCAAGTCCGAAGAGGCCGCCTGGTCCTCCGGCGAGCAGACCGAAGCCGGCAACATCGGCCACCGTCCCAAGGTCAAGGGCGGCTACTTCCCGGTCCCGCCGGTCGACTCCCTGCAGGACATCCGTTCCGCCATGTGCCTGGCCCTGGAAGAGATGGGCGTGCCCGTTGAAGTCCATCACCACGAAGTGGCCACCGCCGGCCAGTGCGAGATCGGCACCAAGTTCAGCTCCATGGTGCAGCGCGCCGACTGGACCCAGATCCAGAAGTACGTGATCCACAACGTGGCCCATGCCTACGGCAAGACCGCCACCTTCATGCCCAAGCCCATCGTCGGCGACAACGGCTCCGGCATGCACGTGCACCAGTCCATCTGGAAGGACGGCAAGAACCTGTTCGCCGGCAACGGCTACGCCGGCCTGTCCGAGACCGCCCTGTACTACATCGGCGGCGTCATCAAGCATGCCCGCGCCCTGAACGCCATCTGCAACCCCGGCACCAACTCCTACAAGCGTCTGGTTCCGCACTTCGAGGCCCCGGTGATGCTGGCCTACTCGGCCCGCAACCGCTCCGCCTCGATCCGCATCCCGCACGTCGCCAGCGACAAGGCGCGCCGGATCGAGACCCGCTTCCCCGACCCGATCGCCAACCCGTACATGTGCTTCGCGGCCCTGATGATGGCCGGTCTGGACGGCATCCTGAACAAGATCCATCCGGGCGACCCCGCCACCAAGAACCTGTACGACCTGCCCCCCGAGGAAGAGGCCAAGATCCCGACCGTGTGCCACAGCCTGGACATGGCCCTGGATGCCCTGGACAAGGATCGCGAGTTCCTGACCAAGGGCGGCGTGTTCAGCAACGACTTCATCGACGCCTACATCGAGCTGAAGATGCAGGAAGTCAACCGCATCCGGGTGACCACCCATCCGGTCGAGTTCGACATGTACTATTCGGTCTGATCGGCACAAGCGACAAGTGCAAAGGGCGGCTGCGGCCGCCCTTTTTTATTGCCCGTGCGTTTTTCCTTCCCTACACTCGGCACATGCGACTCGCCTTACCCGTACTACTCCTAGCCATCAGCGCAGTGACGCCGTCACAAGCCGCGGTCTACAAGTACGTCGATGCCGACGGCAATATCACCTTTTCCGACCGCTACCGGCCCGGCGCGGTCAAATTCCTCGACAGCGGCAGCGGTACCGCCTTGTCGACCTCGCCCAGGAAACGCGCCGGCATCCCGACCCCGGCCGACTTTCCCAGGGTCGACCGAAACACCCAGAACAAGCGGGACGACGTCCGCCGCAGCCTGCTCCAGGAAGAACGCAGCAACGAAGAAAACGCCCTGTCCGGCATCCGTACCCAACTTATCGACGGCAAGCCACGCAGTACCGCCGAACTCAACAAATTGCAGGAAAGCCGGCGTCTGCACGAAAAGAACATCGAAATGCTGGACAAGGAACTGGCCAGGATCAAGTAGGAATACCCGGTTCCTGGCCACTGGCTTGCTTCTTGCTACCCTTCAGGGGAGACCCACTGGCTGCCCCGCATGAATCCTGTCCCGCCCGGAATCGACATACTCGCCACCGCCGTGCTCATCCTCGATGAGCAACGCACCATCCGCCACATCAACCCGGCGGCGGAAAACCTGTTCGGCATCTCGGCCTACCACGCCATCGGCCGCCCGCTGTCGGCCATCCTGAAGGAACGCACCGAATTGGTGCGGGCGATGGATGCCGCCTTGCAGGAGGGCGTCAGCTTTACCGAACATCACATGCTGATCGAGTCCGGCGATCACACCTTGACCCTCAACCTGACCATCTCGCCCCTGGAAGGCGAACTCGGCGCCCTCCTGCTGGAGTTCCACTCCGCCGGCGGCAGCGTCAAGATCGCCCGCGACGAACAGGCCATGGCCCAGGCCCAGACCGTGCAGATGCTGCTCAAGCAACTCGCCCACGAGATCCGCAATCCGCTCGGCGGCATCCGCGGCGCGGCGCAACTGCTGGAAGCGGAGCTGAACGGCGCCGACCTGTCCGAGTACACCCAGGTCATCATCCAGGAAACCAACCGCCTGCAAGGCCTCCTGGATCGCTGGCTGACCCCGGCCAAGCGGCCGGAGATCCGGCCGGTCAACCTGCACGAGGTGCTGGAGCGGGTACGCAGCCTGTTGCTGGCGGAATTCCCGCATCTGGACATCGAACGCGACTACGACATCAGCGTGCCGACCATCCAGGGCGACCAGGAACAGCTCATCCAGGCCGTCCTCAACATCGCCCGCAATGCCGCCCAATCCCTGGACGGCCGGGGCACGGTCAAGTTCGCCACCCGGATCAGCCGCCAGGTCACCCTGGCCATGAAGCGCTGGAAGCTGGCGGCGCGCATCGACATCATCGACTACGGTCCCGGCATCCCGGAAGAGATGCAGGACAAAGTCTTCTTCCCCCTGGTTTCCGGCCGCGAGAACGGCACCGGCGTCGGCCTCACCCTGGCGCAGAGCCTGGTGCAGCGCCACGAAGGCACCATCCACATGGTCAGCGAGCCGGGATTCACCTGTTTTTCCATCTATTTGCCGATCAAGTGAGGCCACATGAAACCGGTCTGGATTATCGATGACGACCGCTCCATCCGCTGGGTGTTCGAGAAGGCACTGAAGCGCGAGAACCTGCCCCACCGCATCTTCGAGTCGGCCGAGGACGCCCTCCAGGCCCTGGAGACCGACAGCGCCGGCGCGGTGCTCTCGGACATCCGCATGCCCGGCATGGACGGCCTGGAGTTCATGAGTCGGCTCAAGGCCCGCCTGCCCAAGGTGCCGGTCATCATCATGACCGCCTACTCCGACCTCGATTCCGCCGTCTCCGCCTTC
>JAAXVP010000189.1 GCA_013335435.1 Thiobacillus sp.
CCGCGACGAGGACGTACTCGACACCTGGTTCTCCTCCGCGCTGTGGCCGTTCTCCACCCTGGGCTGGCCGGACGATACCGCCGAGCTGAAGAACTACCTGCCCACCTCGGTGCTGGTGACCGGTTTCGACATCATCTTCTTCTGGGTTGCCCGCATGGTCATGATGACCCTGCACTTCACCGGCAAGGTGCCGTTCAGGGAGGTCTACGTCACCGGCCTGGTGCGCGACTCCCACGGCAACAAGATGTCCAAGTCCAAGGGCAATGTCCTCGACCCGATCGACCTGATCGACGGTATTTCCCTCGACGACCTGGTCGCCAAGCGCACCTTCGGCCTGATGAATCCCAAGCAGGCCGAGAGCATCGCCAAGGCCACCCGCAAGGAATTCCCGGACGGCATCGCCAGCTACGGCACCGACGCCCTGCGCTTCACCTTCGCCTCGCTGGCCACCCACGGCCGCGACATCAAGTTCGACCTGCAACGCTGCGAGGGCTACCGCAACTTCTGCAACAAGCTGTGGAACGCCACCCGCTTCGTGCTGATGAACTGCGAGGGCCAGGACACCGGCACCGACGCGGCGCTGGCGCTGGAATTCAGCCTGGTCGACCGCTGGATCCTGTCCCGCCTGGAAGCCGCCAAGGCGGCCGTGCACGAGGGCTTCGACCAGTACCGCTTCGACCAGGTGGCGCGGGCGATCTACGAGTTCGTCTGGGACGAGTATTGCGACTGGTATCTGGAACTGGCCAAGGTGCAGATCGCCAACGGTTCCGAGGCGGCCCAGCGCGCCACCCGGCGCACCTTGGTGCGGGTGCTCGAGGAGACCCTGCGCCTGGCCCACCCGGTCATTCCGTTCATCACCGAGGAACTCTGGCAGACGGTCGCGCCGCTCGCCGGTGTATCCGGGGAGAGCCTGATGCTGGCGGTCTTCCCCGCCTACGACGCCGGCCGCGTCGATGCCGCCGCCGTGGCCGAGATGGACCGTCTCAAGGCCCTGATCAACGCCTGCCGCAACCTGCGCGGCGAGATGAACATCGCGCCGTCGGTGAAGGTGCCCCTGTACGTCGAGGGCGATGCCGAGCGGGTCGCCGTCTACGCGCCCTACATGCAGCTGCTCGCCCGGTTGTCCGAGGTGCAGGCGAAGAACCCGCTGCCCGAGGGCGACGCGCCGGTGGCCATCGTCGGCGACTGGCGCCTGATGCTCCACATCGAGGTCGATCCGGCCGCCGAGAAGGCCCGCCTGGACAAGGAGATCGCCCGCCTGGAGGGCGAGATCGCCAAGGCCACGGCCAAGCTCGGCAACCCCGGTTTCGTCGACAAGGCGCCCGCCGCCGTGGTCGAGCAGGAGCGTAAGCGCCTGGCCGATTTCGCCGCGACGCTGGACAAGGTGCGGGTACAACGGGCTAAATTGGCGTAGGTACGACTACTTGGGGACTGCATGACCTGGAAATATGCCTGGCGTTACCGTTGGAAGGTGTTCACCGAGACAGTGACGACGGCGAATTTCTGGTACACGGTCCTCGGTGTCGTGGCCGCGCTGCTGGTCTGGTTCTACCTGTTCTACCTGGCGATCAAGTACCTCGACACCAGCCTGGCCATGCATTCCACCTTCTGTTCCAGCGACGATGAGCGCAACCGCCACATCCTGGCCATCGTCCTGACCACGCCGCTGTTCCTGGTCGGCCTGATCGGCGTGATCGGCGAGTGGATGACCATCATGGACAACCGGCGCGCCGGCCGGAAAAACAAGTTCAAGGCGTTGATCGTATTCAGCCTGCTGTTGCAGGTCACCGCCGTCGTCATCCTCTACGCACTGAAATGCTGAGCGGCGTCGGCCGAGCGTTGCGGGCCGTCGCCGGCCTGCTGCGTGAGCCGGCGTTCTGGTGGCTGGCGCTGGGTTTCGGTGCCATGGTCGTGGCCCTGGCTACGCTGATCGTCTTCGCGGTCGAGCGGCACGACACCTTCCTGCGCCTGCGCCCGTTGATCTGCGAGCAGGGTATCGCCGACCGCAAGTTCTTCCTGGTCGCGGTGGTGGCGCCGCCCTGGCTGGTGTTCGTGCTGACCACGCTGGGCGAGCTCTGGCAGCAGTTGGAACGCTGGCGGGCCGGCCAAGCCACCCGCTGGTTCCATTTCTGGTGGTTCTTCCTGCTGGCCTCAGGTCTTGGTGCCCTGGTGCTGTTCGGGCTTGGTTGCTGAGGGCGCGTCGCACGGGCCTTCCAGCACCGCCTGGGTCTTTTCCGTGAAGCCGAGCAGGTTGTTTGCGCGGGTCTGGATGTTGAGGCTGAAGCGGCTCGCCGATTCCGGCTTCAGATCGACGCTGACCGGGATGGGTTGGCGCTTCCACCACTTCAGCCGGCATTGCCCGTCCAGGTGGTAGACGCCGTTGACCAGGGTCTCCTTCTCGATGGTGCAGCCTTTGCCGGATATCCAGCCGATGATCTTGGTGCGGGCATCGCCGGCGATGCAGGTATGGCTGCTGCCGTTCTCCTGCTGCTTCAGGTGCAGGGGCTTGATCTCGCCGGAGCGCTGGTAGGTAAGCAGCCACTTGCCGGAGGCGATCTTGTTGGAGAGGTCGATGTCCTGGGCATGCAAGTGCGGTGCAGCCAGAAGCAGCAGGGCAGCGAACAGTTTGGCGGGATGCATGGCGGTCTTTCCGTTATGGTTTCGGCAGATTGGACCATGATCGGGCCAAGGCGTTTCTGGTATTTGTCTACGCCTTGGCCTGGTTGATCGTTACGGCGCGCTGCTGCGCAGCATAACTTGGCTTTGGTTAGAGCAAGGCCAAATTGTGGCTACGGCCGGGCTTGCAGCCCTTAACCTTCGCTACGCTCAGGTTAGCCTTCGCCGTAACTTGGCGCTTCAGAGAAGCGCCAAGTTGTAGTTCCGGCCGGCACTCCGTGCCTTAACCTGGCGAGGCCAGGTTAGCCTTCACTGCAACCTTGCCTTGCCTACAGCAAGGCAAGGTTGTCCCGATGGATCAGCTCGGGCTCTTCCTGGTAGCCCAATATGGCGGCAATCTCCGAGGTCGGCTTGCGGGCGATGCGGCGCGCTTCGTCGGCACTGTAGTTGGCCAGGCCGCGGGCGATGTCGCGGCCGGCCTGGTCGACACAGCCGACCACCTCGCCGCGTTGGAATTCGCCCAGCACCTCGACCACGCCGATCGGCAGCAGGCTCTTGCCCTGGTCGGCCAGGGCCTGCACGGCGCCCGGGTCGAGCACCAGTCGGCCGCGTACCTGGAGATGGTCGGCCAGCCATTGTCGACGCGCCGCCAGGGGTTCCTGGTTGGCCAGCAACTGGCTGCCGATCGCTTCGCCGGCAGCCAGGCGTTCCAGCACCTGGTCTTCGCGGCCGCTGGCGATTACCGTGTGGGCGCCGCTGCGGGCGGCGCGCTTGGCGGCCAGGATCTTGGTCAGCATGCCGCCGGTGCCGATGCCGGTGCCGGCGCCGCCGGCCATGGCCTCCAGGGCCGGGTCGCCGGCCACCGCCTCGTGGACGAACTCGGCGTCCGGGTGCTTGCGCGGGTCGGCGGTGTAGAGGCCGGGCTGGTCGGTCAGGATGATCAGCGCGTCGGCTTCGATCAGGTTGGCGACCAGGGCCCCGAGGGTGTCGTTGTCGCCGACCTTGATCTCGTCGGTGGTGACGGTGTCGTTCTCGTTGATGATCGGGATCACCTTGAGGCTGAGCAGGGTGCGCAGGGTGGTCCGGGCGTTGAGATAGCGTTCCCGGTTGGCCAGGTCGGCATGGGTGAGCAGAACCTGGGCGGTCTGCAGGCCGTGCGCCTTGAAGCCGCGCTCATAGGCCTCGACCAGGCCCATCTCGCCGACCGCGGCGGCCGCCTGCAACTCGTTCAGGGCGCGCGGGCGCTTGCTCCAGCCCAGGCGCTTGATGCCTTCGGCGATGGCGCCGCTGGAGACCAGGACGACTTCCTTGCCGAGCTTGTTCAGGGCGGCGATCTGCTCGGCCCAGCGGGCCAGGCGGGCATGGTCGAGGCCGCGACCGTCGTTGGTGACCAGGGCGCTGCCGACCTTGACCACGATGCGGCCGGCGTCGGCAATCACCGAGCGGCTCATTCCCCGGTCTCCTCGGGCTCTCCCATCTCTTCGGGGGCCTCGGTGCGCTTCATTTCGACGAGGTGGTCCATGATGGCGTAGGTGAGGGGTTGGCAGTTGTCGCCGCTGATGGCGGCGATGGCGAATACCGGGCCTTTCCACTTGTAGGCCTTGACGAAGGCCTTGACCCTGGCCTCGCGTTCTTCTTCGGGGATCAGGTCGAGCTTGTTGAGGACCAGCCAGCGCGGCTTGAGGTATAGGTCCTCGTCATACTTGCGCAGTTCCTCGACGATGGCGCGGGCCTCGCGCACCGGGTCGGCCTCGGGATCGAACGGCGCCAGGTCGACCAGGTGCAGGAGCAATCGGGTGCGGGCCAGGTGGCGCAGGAACTGGTGGCCGAGGCCGTGGCCCTCGGCGGCGCCCTCGATCAGGCCGGGGATGTCGGCGATCACGAAGCTGCGGTCGGTATCGACCCGGACCACGCCCAGGTTGGGATGCAGGGTGGTGAACGGGTAGTCGGCGACCTTGGGCCGGGCGGCCGAGACGGCGCGGATGAAGGTGGACTTGCCGGCGTTGGGCATGCCGAGCAGGCCGACGTCGGCGAGCACGCGCAGTTCCAGGTTGAGCCGGCGTTCCTCGCCTTCTTCGCCGGGCGTGCACTGGCGCGGCGCCCGGTTGGTGCTGGACTTGAAATGCAGGTTGCCCAGACCGCCCTTGCCGCCCTTGGCGAGCAGGGCGCGCTGGCCGTCCTGGGCCAGGTCGGCGATCAGCTCGCCGCTGTCCTCGTCGTGGATCACGGTACCGACCGGGACGCGCAGCTCGATGTCGTCGGCGCCCTTGCCGTAGCAGTCGGAACCACGGCCACCCTCGCCGTTGCGGGCGCGGAAATGGCGAGTGTAGCGGTACTCGATCAGGGTGTTGATGTTGCGGTCGGCGACCGCCCAGACGCTGCCGCCGCGTCCACCGTCGCCGCCGTCGGGGCCGCCCATGGGGATGAACTTCTCGCGCCGGAACGAGGCCGCGCCGTTGCCGCCCTTGCCGGCAATGACTTCGATGCGGGCTTCGTCGATGAATTTCATCCGTGGCTGTCCTGGTGGGTAAATAAAAAAGCCCTATCCGAGGATAGGGCTCTTGCGGCCGTCCGGCGGTTTAGGCCTGGGGGGCGGGAATCACGCTGACGGTGCGGCGCTGCTGCGGGCCCTTGAGGCGGAATTCCACGACGCCGTCGATCAGCGCGTACAGGGTGAAATCCTTGCCCACGCCGACGTTGAGGCCGGGGTGGAACTGGGTGCCGCGCTGACGGACCAGGATGTTGCCGGCCGGAACGAACTGGCCGCCGTAGCGCTTGACGCCGAGCATCTTCGGCTTGGAATCGCGACCGTTACGTGAACTGCCGCCTGCTTTTTTGTGTGCCATGGTTCAGTCTCTCCAAATCAGGCGGAAATGCCGTCGATGCGGATTTCCGTGTAGTTCTGGCGATGGCCCTGGGTCTTGCGGTAGTGCTTGCGGCGACGCATCTTGAAGATCATCACCTTTTCGCCACGACCGTGGGACAGGACGGTTGCCTTGACGCTGGCGCCGGCGACCACGGGGGTGCCGATCTTGATGTCTTCGCCGTCGGCGACCATCAGGACGTCGTTGATAAGAATTTCGCTGCCGACTTCGGCAGGCAGGGTTTCAACCTTGAGTTTGCCACCGGCCGCAACCTTGTATTGTTTGCCACCGGTACGAATAACCGCGTACATGCTTCGCTCCAAAAATGTCGGCTATGCAGAGAACGGCGGATTATAGCGATCACTGGAACGAATCGCAAACGAAAATAACGGTATAGTTTTACGACCATGCAAATACCGTCCATCAAACGCCGATTGGTCTGTCTTTTCTACGATGCCTTGCTGCTCATGGCCGTGCTTTTCGTGGCCGGTTTCCTGGTGGTCGGGCTGCTTCCCGAGGTCGGCGCCGGCCTGCCCCGGTTCCTGTTCCAGGCCTGGCTGTTCCTGGTCGCCGGGGCCTATCTCACCTGGTTCTGGCGGCAGGGCGGTCAGACCCTGGCTATGAAGACCTGGCGCATTCGCCTGGTCGATCCGGCCGGTACGCGGCTCGGTCTCGGCCGTGCCTGGTTGCGCTATGGCCTGGCGGCGCTTGGGCTGATCGGTTTCGGGCTCGGTTTCCTGTGGGCATTTTTCGATGCCGACCGACAGTTCCTGCACGACCGCCTGGTCGGCACCCGGCTGATCGTGGCCTAAGGCTAGCGGGACTCGACCCGCCAGAGGGCGATCAGGGCGGCGGCGGAGAACACCGACAGGGGCAGCAGGGCGCTCAGGATCGGCTGCCAGTCGTTGAGCAGGCCGAAGTTGCCGAACATGCCGCTCACGCTCGTCGTGTTCACGATGCGCCCGCCCCCCCCCTGCATCCGCACTCGGCGGGCGAAGGCCTGCGAGCACAGAAACGTCCCTTTGAGGTGGACCGCCACGACCTCGTCCCACGCCACCTCGTCCATGTTGACAAAGCTCTTGTCGCGCAGGATGCCCGCGTTGTTGACGAGGATGTCCACGCGGCCGAACGTCGCGACGGCGGTCTTGACGATGCCTTCGCCACCCGCACCATGCTGCGGCTGAATATCGGGCTTGGCTCGCAGCAGCTCTATGAAGAGCCGCTGAAATAATCCCTGGTCGCTCGCTGCCTGTTAGTCTTCGGGCCTTTCGC
>JAAXVP010000190.1 GCA_013335435.1 Thiobacillus sp.
GAATCGCACGACCCGATATCCGTTCACTTCCAGGAACGCGCTTCTTGCACGATCCTGCGCGCCTCTCTCCTGATGCTGCCCGCCGTCGATCTCGATCACGAGTGCTGCCTCGATATACGCGAGATCCGCGAAGCAGGGTCCGAAGCATGCTGTCGCCGGAACTTCCATCCAGCCAGCCCACGATTCTTCATACGATACCAGAGGCGCTTCTCGGCTTCGGTCTGATTGCGGCGCAGCATGCGCGCGCGTTCGCTCAATGCCCTGCCCTCACCCCTGCCCTCTCCCGCAAGCGGGAGAGGGGGACGCGGGAACGCTTCGCGTTACCGTGCATTAACCGCGGGCCGGCGGGATGGACGATAGCCAGCTCCTGCGCTATTCCCGCCACCTGTTGCTCGACGAAATCGGCATCGAGGGCCAGGGCCGGCTGAATGCCGCCCATGTCCTGGTCGTCGGCGCCGGCGGCCTCGGCTCTCCGGTGGCGCTCTACCTGGCCGCCGCCGGTGTCGGCCACATCACGCTGGCCGATCACGACGTCGTCGACCTGACCAACCTGCAACGCCAGATCGCCCACGACATGGCCAGCCTGGGCGAGAACAAGGCCGCCTCGGCGGCCCGCCGCATGGCCGCCATGAATCCCGACATCACCGTGGTTCCCCTGCCGGAGCGGCTGGAAGGCGAGGCGCTGGCGGCCCGGGTGGCCGCCGCCGACCTGGTGCTCGATTGTTCCGACAATTTCGCCACCCGGCATGCCGTCAACCGCGCCTGCGCCGCCCACCGCAAGCCTCTGGTGTCCGGTGCCGCGGTGCGCTTCGACGGCCAGATCAGCGTATTCGACCTGCGCCGCGACGACGCCCCCTGCTACGCCTGCCTGTTCCCGGAAAATGCCCGTGACGCCGAGATGCGCTGCGCCGAGTTCGGCGTCTTCGCACCCCTGGTCGGCGTGGTCGGCGCCCTGCAGGCGGCCGAGGCGTTGAAGGCCCTGATGGGTATCGGCACCGGCCTGTCCGGCCGGCTCATGCTCTACGATGCCCTGGCGGCGGACTGGCGCACCATCCGGCTGAAGAAGGATCCGGCCTGCCCGGTCTGCTCTAGGGGCTGATCGCCCTGGCCAGCAATGCCCACTGGCTGGGCCAGTGCTCCGTGGGCAGGCGCGCGAAGCCGCTCTTCGCGAATTGCTGCCAGCGCCCCTGCACGAAGGCCAAGACCAGGTTCGCGGTCGCACCGGGTTCCAATCCCTCCGCCAGCGTTCCCTGGCTGGCGGCGATGCGCAGCGATTGCTTGAGGCTGACCTCGATGCGGTCGAGCAGTTGATTGACGCGGGCCTGCAGGCGCGGGTTTTCGTTCACCAACACCTCGCCGGTGAGCACCCGGCACATGCCCCGGTTCTTCTCGGCGAAACCCAGCAGGACCTGGGCCATCGCCCGCACCTGCTCGATGGCGGGGGTGTCCTCGGCGGCGATGCGGTTGATCAGGCCGAACAGGGTCGCCTCGATGAATTCGATCAGGCCCTCGTACATCTGCGCCTTGCTGGCGAAGTGGCGGTACAGGGCCGCCTCGGACACCGTCAGGCGGGCCGCCAGGGCGGCGGTGGTGATCTTCTCGGCCTGGGGCGCCTCCAGCATCTCGGCCAGGGTTTGCAGGATCTGCAGCTTGCGTTCGCCGGTCTTGGCCATGGCTTACCCCATGTAGGCAAGGGTACGGAAGCTCAGGGGAGCACCGGCGGGGGTGCCCAGGCGGACTTCGCCGGACTCGAAGGCGTCGATGCGCAGCACCGCCAGCAGGTCATGGCCGCCGCCCGGCGCGGCCGCCGCATTGGCGACCTGGCCGACGGCCTGGTCGCCCGAGGCTGGGCTGAATACCGGCTCGCCCGGCTTGGCCTCGGCCTCGACATGGGCCAGGTAGAGCCGGCGCTTCTGGGTGCCCAGGTACTGGCTGCGGGCGACGATCTCCTGGCCCGGATAGCAGCCCTTCTGGAAGCTGACGCCGCCCAGTTCGACCATGTTGGCCATCTGCGGCACGAACTGGTCCTGGGTGGCGGGCAGGATGCTCGGTACGCCGGCATCGACCATCAGCCAGTCCCAGGCCGCCGCGCCGACCGGGCGGGCCTGGGCGGCGAGTTGTTGCCACACGGCCGGCGCCTGAGCGGGGGCGACGAAGAGATCGAAGCGGTGGTCGCCCAGGCGGATGGCGAAGGCCGCATCGGTGTGCGCCATGGCCATGATCGCGCTGCCGGGCAGGCAATCCAGGGTCTCGGCCAGCAGTTCGCCGGCGCCCGGTCCGGACAGGCCCAGGCGCACCCATTCGGCGCCGGCGTCGCGCGCCTTCACCTTGGCGCGCAGGATGAACATGGTGAGGCGCTTCTGCACCGCTTCGCGCACGCCTTCCGGCAGCATGACCAGGAAATCGCCGGCGCGCCGGAAGACCAGGAAGTTGGCCAGCATGCGGCCTTTGGCCGAGCAGTAGCCGGCAAACACGGCCCGGTCGAGGCCGAGGCCGCGCAGGTCGTTGGTGATCTGGCCGTGCAGAAAGTCCTGGCTGTCGTCGCCCGCGAAGGCAATCAGGCCCCAGTGCGACAGGTCGGCCATGACCAGGCCGTCGCGGGCGGCGATCAGGTCGGCGGCGGTATCGTTACCGATGGCCTGGCCGCGCAGGAATTCGTTCCATTCCGACAACATGGTGTTCAGCATCCAAAAGGGAAAGCCGGTAAGTTAATGGCCACTCCGGCGGATTACAAGGCCGAAAATGTCGGCCGCTCGCTACCACCCTCACCCGCGCTGCCGCGCGCCCCTCCCCCTCAAGGAGGAGGGGCTGGGGAGAGGGGGCGCATCAGGTCAGTTTCTCGACCACCACGGTATGCAGGCGGCGGCTGTCGGCGCGGGTGACGCGGACGCGGTAATTGTCGATGTCGATCAATTCGCCGCGTTTGGGCATGCGGCCGAAGGCATTGACCACCAGGCCGCCGACGGTATCGAACTCGCCGTCGGAAAATTCGGCCCCGACGATCTCGTTGAAATCGGCGATTTCGGTCTGGGCCTTGACCCGCCAGGTGTGATCGGATTCCTGCAGGATGTTGTCCTCATCCTCGTCGTAGTCGTACTCGTCCTCGATGTCGCCGACGATCTGCTCGAGCACGTCCTCGATGGTGACCAGACCGGCGGCGCCGCCGTATTCGTCGACCACGATGGCGATGTGGTTGCGCGAGGAGCGGAACTCGCGCAGGAGGACGTTGAGGCGCTTCGATTCCGGTACGTATACGGCCGGGCGTAGCATTTCGCGCAGGTTGACGTCCTCGCCGGCATACAGGCGCAGCAGGTCCTTGGCGAGCAGGATGCCGAGCACGTTGTCGCGCTCGCCGTCGACGGCGGGAAAACGGGAGTGGGCGGTCTCCAGGACGAAGCGGAGGATCTCGTCGTGGGGGTCGTTGATGTCGACCACGTCCATCTGGGCGCGCGGGATCATGATCTCGCGCACCTGCATCTCGGAAACCTGCATGACCCCCTCGATCATCGACAAAGCGTCGGCGTCGAGCAGGTTGTTGTCGTAGGCGGCGCGCAGGAGGTCGAGCAGTTCCTCGCGGTTGTCCGGCTCTGGGGAGAGCCAGGCGGTGATGCGTTCAATCAGACTAGGTCGGGGACTACTGTCGTCACTCATGGTCTAGGTATGGATCGGGAAAGCCCATCCGCATCATAACAAAACTTTCCACCGCCTCCATGACAGCGGCCTCGGCCTCGACTTCGTGGTCGTAGCCCTGCAGGTGCAGCATGCCATGCACCACCAGGTGGGCGTAGTGGGCGGCCAGGTCCTTGCCCTGTTCGGTCGCCTCGCGCGCCACCACCGGGGCGCACAGGACAATGTCGCCGGTCAGCGGCGCGCCGTCCATGCTCGCGTCGGCGCCGTACTCGAAAGTGAGCACGTTGGTGGCGTAGTCCTTGCCGCGATAGTCGCGATTGAGCGCCTGGCCTTCCTCGGCGTCGACGATGCGCAGGGTGGCGACCACGTCATGGGCCTGGGCGGCCTTGGCCCACCGGCGGAACTGCGCGCGGGTCGGCAGGCCGTCCTTGGCGACGGCGTACTGGACGGTCAGGTCAAGCATCGGTGCCGTGTCGTTTGGCATAAGCGTCGTAGGCGTCGATGATGCGGGCGACCAGGGGATGGCGCACCACGTCCTCGTTCTGGAATTCGGTGAAGGCGATGCCGCGCACGTCCTTGAGCGCCAGGCGGGCCTCGATCAGGCCACACTTCTGGCCGCGCGCCAGGTCGATCTGGGTGACGTCGCCGGTGACCACGGCCTTGGAGCCGAAGCCGATCCGGGTCAGGAACATCTTCATCTGCTCGGGCGTGGTGTTCTGGGCCTCGTCCAGGATGATGAAGGCGTGGTTGAGGGTGCGGCCGCGCATGAAGGCGAGCGGGGCGATCTCGATCGCCGCCTTTTCGAACTGCCGGGTCGCCTTGTCGAAGCCCATCAGGTCATACAGGGCATCATAAAGGGGGCGCAGGTAGGGATCGACCTTCTGGACCAGGTCGCCGGGCAGGAAGCCGAGCCGCTCGCCCGCCTCGACCGCCGGGCGGACCAGGACGATACGCTTGACCAGGTCGCGCTCCAGGGCGTCGACCGCGCCGGCCACGGCGAGATAGGTCTTGCCGGTGCCGGCCGGGCCAACCCCGAAGGTGATGTCGTGTTCCTGGATCTGGCGGATGTACTGGTTCTGGCGCGCCGTGCGGCCGTGCAGGCCGGTCCGGCGGGTCATCAGCACCGGCATGTCGGATTCCGGATCGGCGCTGATGGCCGGCCTGTGCGCCACCTCGACCAGGGCGAGTTGGATGTCGTCGATGTCGAGCGGCTTGCGGGCGCGCTGGTAGAAGTCCTTCAGGAGCCGCTCGGCCTGCTCGACCTGACGGTCCGGTCCGGTAAGGTTGAACACCTCGCCGCGGCGGGCGATGTTGACGTTCAGTGCGGTCTCGATCTGGCGCAGGTTTTCGTCCAGGACGCCGCACAGGTTGGCCAGGCGGTGGTTGTCGGCGTCCGGAAAGGTGATTTGCATACGGGGCTTGCTAAGAACTCAACGTTCCGAGGTCAGCACTTCGCCGCGCAGGCTGTTGGGCAGGGCCCGGGTGATGGTGACGTCGACGAACTGGCCGATCAGGCGCGGCTGGCCGGCGAAGTTGACCACCCGGTTGTTCTCGGTGCGACCCATCAGCTCGTTCGGATCCTTCTTCGACGGACCCTCGACCAGGACGCGCTGGACGCTGCCGACCATGGCCTCGCTGTAGGCCTTCACCTGCTTGTCCAGCTGGGCCTGCAAACGGTGCAGGCGCGCCAGCTTGACCTCCTGCGGGGTGTCGTCGGCCATCCCGGCGGCCGGGGTGCCCGGGCGCGGGCTGTAGACGAAGCTGAAGGAGTGGTCGTAGTTGACCTCTTCGAGCAGGCGCATGGTGGCCTCGAAGTCCTCTTCCGTCTCGCCCGGGAAGCCGACGATGAAGTCGGTGGCCAGGGCGATATCCGGTCGCACGGCGCGGATCTTGCGGATGATGCTCTTGTACTCCAGCACCGTGTAGCCGCGCTTCATGGCCGCCAGGATGCGGTCGGAGCCGGATTGCACCGGCAGGTGCAGGTGCGACACCAGCTTGGGTACCTTGGCGTAGGTATCGATCAGGCGCTGGGTGAACTCGCGCGGATGCGAGGTGGTGTAGCGGATGCGCTCGACGCCTGGGATGTCGGCGACCAGTTCGATCAGCAGGGCGAAGTCGGCGATCTCACCGTCCGGCATCTCGCCCCGGTAGGCGTTGACGTTCTGGCCCAGCAGGGTGATCTCCTTGACGCCCTCGTCGGCCAGGTGCGCGACCTCGGCCAGGACGTCGGCGAGCGGCCGGGAGACCTCCTCGCCGCGGGTGAACGGTACCACGCAGTAGGTGCAGTACTTGCTGCACCCTTCCATGATCGAGACGAAGGCGGACGGCCCTTCGACGCGGGCCGGCGGCATATGGTCGAACTTCTCGATCTCGGGGAATTCGATGTCGACCTGGGCGCGACCGCTGCTGCGCCGCTTGGCCATCATGGCGGGCAGCCGGTGCAGGGTCTGGGGGCCGAACACCATGTCGACGTAAGGTGCCCGCTGGATGATGGCGGCGCCCTCCTGGCTGGCCACGCAGCCGCCCACGCCGATGATGAGGTCGGGGTTCTTCTGCTTCAGATGCTTGACCATGCCGAGGTCGGTGAACACCTTCTCCTGTGCCTTTTCGCGCACCGAACAGGTGTTGAACAGGATGACGTCGGCGTCTTCCGGATTGTCGGTGGTCTCGTAGGACTCGCCACCGAGCACGTCCGCCATCTTGGCCGAGTCGTACTCGTTCATCTGGCAGCCGAAGGTCTTGATGAATACTTTGCGCGCCACGCGGGGACTTACTTGGGGAGGAGAAAAGGGGGTGGTGGTGATGGCTGGAATTGAACCAGCGACCTGAGGGTTATGAATCCTCCGCTCTAACCGACTGAGCTACATCACCAAGCCGAAAATGAGGCGCGGATTATCCGGGCGCATCCGGTAATTGTCAAGGATTACAAAGGTTTGGCCGGCGGCCCCGGATGGGGGGCAAAAGATGGCCCGGCCAGGCGGCCGTGGCGGCCTGCCAGAACTCGGCCACGCTGGCCGGCGCGGCCTCCGGGCGCAGGCCCAGGAAGGTGGCGGCGGCTTGCAGTGCCGGAAGCGGCCGCGCCGGATCGACCGGCTGCGCCAGGGTCT
>JAAXVP010000460.1 GCA_013335435.1 Thiobacillus sp.
CCGATGATGCGGACGAGCTGGCTGGTGAGCTCGTCGTCGCGTTCGCTGCGGTCCAGCCCCTTGGCCGGGTCGTCGCTGACCAGGTGGGTGGCCGCCCACTCGAACGGCACCGTGCCGGTGGCCAATGGGCCGGCGAAGGGCGAGGCCTGCACGGCCTCGACGTAGGCACGCGCCTCCGGGGTGCGCTCGATCAGCGAGGCCTGGCCGGCCAGTTCGGCCAGCCGTTCGGGGGCGACCGGGGCGAGCAGGCGGTCGACCGGGTAGGCCGAGGCGCTGGCCCAGTAGCGGTCGAAGTCCTGCGATACCTCCCGCACCACCGGCCCGACCGCGAGGACGTCGAGGTCGACGAAGGCGACCTCCTCGTCGGCGCCGAAGTATTCGTCGCCGATGTTGCGGCCGCCGACGATGGTGGCCTGGTTGTCGGCCGTGAACGACTTGTTGTGCATGCGCCGGTTCAGGCGCGGGAAATCGGTCAGGTAGCCGAGCGCGGTCGGCCCGCGTACCGGGAAGGGGTTGAACAGGCGCACCTCGATGTTGGCATGGGCATCGAGGGCGGCCAGGGTGGGGTCGAGGCCGGCGGTGTTGTTGTCGTCGAGCAGCAGGCGCACCCGCACGCCGCGCTCGGCGGCCTCGCGCAGGGCCTCGAACATCAGGGTGCCCGACATGTCCGGGTGCCAGATGTAGTACTGGACGTCGAGCGAGCGCTCGGCCGCCCGCGCCAGCAGGATGCGGGCGGCGAAGGCATCGCGCGCATCGAGCAGGGGACGGATGCCGGACCGGCCGGGATGGGCGGCGGCCTGGGGCGCGATCGTCCGGCCCAGGCGGGTGGTCTCGGTGTCGGTCAGGGCGTGCGAGACGGAGCGGTCATCCAGCGAAGGCAGGACGGCGCAACCGGCCAGGCCGGCCAACAGGGCCAGCAAGGCGAGGCTATGGTGGAGTAATCGACTGGTCATGCTCGGGGCGGGCGGCCGGGATGGCGTCAGACTACACCATCGTCCAGTCGGCTCGGAAGCGGCTTGCCGCGAAGCCGGCCCGGCCGGATGCCGTGCGCTATCCCGGTGGGCAGGCCGCGAGCGCCGCGCGGGCGCTGGCGTAGCCGATCCCGATGATCTCCTCGGCGCGGCCGAATTCCAGGAAGCGGATGTGGCCGAGCGGCGGCTGGATCAGCAGGTCGGGCCGATCCAGGCGCAAACGGGTCTGGGTGATGCGGGTTTCCATGATGTTGATCGAGGCCAGCAGGACCTCGAAGACATTCGGCAGGGGTTCCTCGGTCGAGGCCCAGCGGGCGAACTGCGCCGTGCCGTCCGGACCGCGGGCGAGCAGCCAGGTCCTGAGTTCGCGCAGGGCGCGGCGCTGTCCCTCGGCCCAGCGGGTGAAACCGTTCGCGCCGGCCGGTTCGGAACCGGCACGGCCCTGTGCCGCCAGCGGCTTGAGGTTCTTGCCGGCGACGATCTCGTGGTTGAGGTCGACGGCGATCACGAATTCGGCTCCGAGGGCGCGTGCCGCGCTCACCGGAACCGGGTTGGTGAGGCCGCCGTCGACCAGGATGCGGCCGTCCCGGCGCGCCGGCGTGAAGATGCCCGGCACCGAGATGCTGGCCCGGACCGCCTCGATCACGTCGCCGGTCCGGATCACCGTCTCCTCGCCGCTGGCCAGGTCGGTGGCCACGGCGGCGAATGGCATGGGTAGGGCTTCGATGGTGTCGGCATGGATGTGGTCGCGCACCAGTTCGCCGACCTTGGCACCGTCGATCAGGCCCGACTTGGGCAGGACGACGTCGAAGAAGGACACCGTCTTCTTCCAGTCGAAGGCCTGGAACGTGGCCTCCAGTTCATCCAGCTTGCCGGCGGCGTGGATGGCCCCGACCAGTGCCCCCATGCTGGTGCCGGCGATGCAATACGGCTCGATGCCGGCCTCGGTCAGGGCCCGGATCACGCCCAGGTGGGCGAGACCGCGGGCCGAGCCGCTGCCGAGGGCGAGACCGATCCGCCCGGTCGGCAGCCTGGCGACGGCGGCGTGCGTCATGGCGCCCGAACGGCT
>JAAXVP010000191.1 GCA_013335435.1 Thiobacillus sp.
CGAGGCCGGCGAGTCGGTGGCCATCGTCGGTCCCTCGGGTTGCGGCAAGACCACCCTGATCAACGCCATGCTGGGCATCCGTCCGCCCAATTCCGGCGACATCCTGATCGGCGGCGTCAGCGTCGGCCAGGTCGGCCTCGACACCCTGCGCAGCATGGTCGGTACGGTGATGCAGGACGATTCCCTGTTCGCCGGCTCGATCGCCGACAACATCAGTTTCTTCGATCACAAGGCCGATCAGGCCTGGATCGAGGAGTGCGCCAGGATGGCCGCGATCCATGAAGAGATCATGGCCATGCCGATGAATTACAACACCCTGATCGGCGACATGGGCACGGCCTTGTCGGGCGGCCAGAAGCAGCGCGTCCTGCTGGCGCGAGCGCTGTACAAGCGGCCCGGCATCCTGTTCCTGGACGAGGCCACCAGCCATCTCGACATCGCGCGCGAATGCATGGTCAACGAAGCCATCCACGGCCTCAATGTCACCCGCGTCATCGTCGCCCACCGCCCGGAGACCATCGCCTCGGCCGACCGGGTGATCGAGCTGGTCGGCGGCAGGGTGGCCTCGGACCGCAAGGTGAGCGATGCCTAGCTGTCGAATGGCCAAGCGGACCGGCATGCGGCATGCTCTGACCAAGGCCGCGTTCGTCCTGGCCGTCGAGGCGGCGTTGTGCGGTGCCGCGTGGGCGGAAGGCTTCGATCCCTTCTCGGTCAGCCTGCAGGTTTCCAAGTCGCCGGCCATCGCCACGCGCGCCGAGGAATCGCTCGTCGATCCCTGCCAGTTCGGGCCGGTCGGTGCCAAGGTCGGCCTGGTCGAGGTGGTCGAGCGGGCGCTCTGCAGCAATCCCAAGACCCACTATGCCTGGGCCAGCGCCAAGGCCCAGGCCGCCGTGCTCGGCGTCCGCGAGGCCGCCTATCTGCCGACCGTCAGTGCCGGCTTCGCCTACGGCAAGCAGCGCAGCAAGACCGATTACGCCGATGTGCCGGGGTATAACTATTCGCTCTTGAATTCGAATTACTCGCCCACCGTCCGTTCCGGCAGCCTGAAGATGTCCTGGCTGCTGACCGACTTCGGTGCGCGCGGCTCGTATGTCGACCAGGCACGCGCCATGCTGGATGCCGCCAATGCGACCCATGACGCCACCTTGCAGGCGGCCTTCGTCGAGGCCGCGCAGGCCTACTTCGACACCCTGACCGCCTTGTCCAGCCTGGACGCCAAGCTGGAGGCCGAGAAGGCGGCGCGGGAGAGCTACCTGGCCACCGATGCCAAGCACAAGGCCGGCGTCGGCGGCCTCACCGACAAGCTCCAGGCCAGCACAGCCTATTCCCAGGCCAAGCTGGAGCGGGTGGTGGCGGAAGGCGAGTTGAAGAATGCCAAGGGCAGCCTGGCCATCGCCATGGGTCTGGAAGTGACCACGGCGTTCGATCTGGTGAGGCCGGAAAACGCCTTGCCCGACACCACCTTTATCAAGCCGATCGATTCCCTGATCGCCGAGGCCAGGCAAAACCATCCCGGCCTCGTTGCCGCCCAGGCCGAGGTCAAGGCCGCCGAGGCCACGGTCGCGGCGACGCGTGCCGAAGGCCGTCCCACCGTTACCCTGGCCGGGGAAGTGAGCCGGGGCGAACAGCTCGGCCAGCCGCCCGGCGTCGGCTATGAAAACACGGACATCACGCAGACCAATGCCAGCCTCGCCATCCAGCTCAACATTCCCCTGTTCGAGGGCTTTGGCCGCACCTACCGGGTCCGTTCGGCCCAGAACCAGGTCGAGGCCAAGCAGGCCGAATATGCGCGGGTCGAGCGCGAGGTCCTGCTCGACGTCTGGCGTTACTACCAAGTCTTCGTCGCCGAGACCGAAGGCATCAAGACCGCCGACGAACTGGTCCGGGACGCGCGCGAATCGTTCAACATCGCCCGCGGACGCTACAAGGCCGGGGTCGGCAACATCGTCGAACTGCTGAACGTCCAGAGTGCCCTGGCCAAGGCCGAACAGCAGCGTATCAAGACGATTTCCAACTGGCACAACGCCCGTCTGAAGGTGGCCGCCAGCGTCGGCCGGATCGGCATGTGGGCGATCGCGGGCCTGGCCGGAAACGGTGCCGCGCGGCCCTGAAAGCGGGGCTGAAAAAAATCGGCAATATCGATCAAAATCCTGTTGCCTGAATGACGCACCATCTAGCAGCCTGTTGGGCTTTCCACACGCACGGGGAAAGCCCGACAGGCTGCATAGAGAATGCGCCGCTCTTTAGGAGGCCCTGATCGATTCCATCTAGTCGTTCCCGCGCAGGCGGGAACCCCGTCAAATCGAGCAACTGGGTACTCACTTTCGCGGGTATGACGGATTGTTCGCTTCTTCTTCGACACCGTTTATGGTCGTTTTCCGCAGCGGTAAAGGCAGGTCTTCACATATTCCAAGCCGCAATAGCAAACCACTTGGTGTATCTTGACCCGGTTTTTTTAGAACCCGGTTACCGAACGGAAAAGCTGGCGGGGAGAGACGATGGACAATGAGCCCGCATTTGTCTTGGGATAGCTGAAGCACGCATCGATCCATGTTCGCCGCCGAATACCCCCTGTTCTTCCGTCCCCTGACCCTGCGCCGCCGGCGCCAGATCGCCGCCTGCATCCGCGCCTTCTACCTGCGCCTGTATGGTTCCCATGCCGACTACCGTTCCATCCTCGGGCGCGAGGAATTGCGCGACCTGTTCGTCCAGGCCATGCAGGGCGAGGCAGTGGCCGAGCGGGACGACGGCCTCGACGAAGGCTTCTCGGCCGCCGACCTGGCCGACGAACTTAAGATCGCCAGCGCCTTCATCCGCCAGTTGGTGGCCGACGGCTGGCTGGAGACCGCCGAGGACCGGGTGCGCCTGGTCACCGCCTACCGCTTCACCCGCGCCGGCAAGATCTTCGCCCAGGCCCTGACCCTGGCCGAGCGGCCGCGCGAGCGCACCCGGCAGCGCAACATGCGCTCCTGCAAGAACGCCCTGGCGGCCTTCATCGACCGCCACGACGTCGAGGACCTGCTGGACGCCTACGAATACGCCGACCGGGTCATCACCGACTTGTCCGAGGACATCGAGCTGTTCTACGAACTGGCGCGCAAGATCCTCCTGGATGCCCACGCCCGCGGCAACTGGGAGGCCTTCGTCGAATTCATCGAGCGCCGCTTCAAGGACGAGTTCTCGCCCCGCCTGGTGTACGACAACGCAGAGCGCCACCGCCTGGACATAGCCGCCCTGACCGACCGCTTGCGCGAACTGGCCGACCCCGAGGTCGCGGCCATCGAGGCCGACCTGGCCCTCCATGCGGCCTGGGCGACGCAGGTCGCGCCCGAGGGCGGCGCCTTCGCCTGGCTGCTGGAGCGCATCGGCGAGATGGTGGACGCGGCCTGCCGCACCAAGCAGCCGGAACTGTTCCGGGCCATGGAAAGCTACATCCGCCGCCATGTGGTGCTGCTGTCCCAGAGCCTGTTCATGGACGCCGCCGGGGCGGAGGCCCAGCTCGCCCGGCTGATCCGCGCCCTGGGCGAGATGCCGGAGCCGGCGCAGGCCCGCTGGCTGGAAACCGAGGGTGCCCGGCTGGCGCCGGTGGCGGTGGCGCTGATCGACCCGGCCAGTCTGCGCCCGAAGACCGCCGCCGAACGGGTGCGGGCCGAGAGCGTCAGCATCGTGCCGGAGATCACCCGGGCGGAGCGCCTGCGCCAGTTCCTCAACCAGGCCGAGGAGCGGGCCTTTTCCCTGTCCCGGCAGGAGATCGTCGACTATCTCGCCGGTCACATGCCGGATGCGGCGGGCGTGCGCCTGTCCGACCTGCCCGTGGCCGACGCCGTCGCGGCCCTGGCCCTGCTGCGCGCCGTCGAGGCCGCCCGCGACAGCGACGAGCTTGAGGTGGAGCGGCGCGAAGGCGAAGTCCTGGATAATGCCGTCATGACCGGAACCGATTACATCCTGCGCAGGCGCCATGTCGGGCATGGCTGAACCCAGGCTGCACTATCCGCCGACTTGCGCCCGGATAGAGCGGTCCACACGAAAGCAGGGCAAAATACCGGGCGGTCGTAGCAAGGTTCACAAGGGCTAAACCATGAAAATCGAATCCATTCGTCTCAAGAACTTCAAGGCGTTCCGAGATGTTCATCTGAAGGATATCCCTGCGTTTTTAGTCGTGGTGGGGGCTAACGGCGCCGGCAAGTCCACTTTGTTCGATGTATTCGGTTTCATGCACGATTGCCTCAAAGGTAATGTCCGTCAGGCCCTGGATAAACGTGGACGTTTTCCCGAGGTGTTGAGCCGGGGGTGCGACCCCAAAAAGGACGCCATCCAGATCGAGTTGCAGTACCGCATGGAGATTACCGGTGTCGAACGCCTAGTGACCTATTCACTGGAGATCGCTGAACGCAATGGTTCGCCAGTCGTGTTGAAAGAACTGTTGCGTTACAAGCGTGGCCGCTATGGCAGCCCGTTCCACTTCCTCAGTTTTTCCCAGGGAGAGGGATACGCCATCACCAATGAGGAAGACTTCAGCAAGGCCGACGACGATCTGCAACGTGAATCGCAGAAGGTTGCGCCGGATACGCTGGCCATCAAGGGGCTGGGACAGTTTGAACGGTTCAAGGCGGCTAACGCTTTTCGGCGTCTGATCGAAAACTGGCATGTTTCGGATTTTCACATCAACGCCGCGCGCGGGCGCAAGGATGTCGCGGGCGAAACCGAGCATCTCTCTGAGTCTGGCGACAACCTGCCTCTGGTGGCGCGTTATCTGCACGAGCAGCATGCGGAAATCTTCCAGACCATCCTGGCCACGATGGCGCGGCGCGTTCCCGGCGTGTCATCCGTGGAGCCGAAGCTGATGGACGATGGCTATCTGACGCTACGCTTTCAGGATGGCTCGTTCAAGACACCCTTCCTGGATCGTTATGTATCCGATGGCACCATCAAAATGTTTGCCTATCTGGTGCTGTTGCACGACCCCAAGCCGCATCCATTGCTCTGTGTGGAGGAGCCTGAAAACCAGCTCTATCCACAGTTGATGTCGGAGCTGGCCGAGGAATTCCGCAGCTATGCGAACCGAGGTGGGCAAGTCTTCGTCACTACGCATTCGCCCGATTTTCTGAATGCACTGCAATTGGAGGAAGTGTGCTGGCTGGTCAAGGAGAAGGGCTGCACACATATTCAACGCGCCAAGGATAACGCCCAGATAGCCGCATATGTCGCGGAAGGCGACCAACTCGGCTATTTGTGGAAACAAGGCTTCTTCGACGGGGTGGACCCAGTATGAGGGAGTTGGTTTTTCTGCTCGAGGAGTCTTCCGCCAAAGCCCTGCTGGAGTCCGTGCTGCCACGGATACTTAACGCGGAGACAGGTTTTCGGTGCATTCCTTTCGAAGGCAAGCAAGACCTGGAAAGGCAGCTGACCCGCAAGATCCGTGCTTACCAGAACAGACAGGCACGTTTCATCGTCTTGCGCGATCAGGACAGCCACCCCGATTGCACCCAACTCAAAAACAGACTGCTCGATCTGTGTCACGCCTCGGGCAAGGCGGATCGCTGTCTGGTTCGGATCGCCTGCCGGGAACTCGAGACGTTCTACCTGGCGGATTTGCAGGCCGTGGAACGGACTTTCGGACTCACTGGCCTGGCAAGACATCAGCAGAGCAGGAAATTCAAGGCGCCGGATCATCTGGGCAGCCCCAGTCGCGAACTGAAAACCTTGACGGGGAATCGCTACGAAAAGGTCGCCGGGTCGCGGGCCATAGGTCGACACCTGTGCCTCGACAATGAGCGTTCGCCGAGTTTCCGTAACCTGCTGGCGGCGATACGGCGAATGGAAATCGAACTTCTGTCAGAGGACGCACCTCGGGCATGACCGAACCCCGTCTGGGCGCCCTGCTGGATGAGGAACTGGAGCGCCGGGGCGTGCGCGTCGAGGCCTTCCGCCAGCTGGTCGGCCGGCTGCTGGGCCTGTCCATCGTGCACCGGGAGGACAGCGCCATCGAGCGCCAGTTGTACGACGACGCGGTGCGCATCGAGGGGCTGCTGACGGACTGGTTCGAGGTGGCCGGCTTCCGCCTGCTGCACGAACGCCACCAGGGCTATTTCCGGCTCTATCCGCCCGGCGCGCGGGTGCCGGGCCTGCCCGACGAGGACGATCCCACGGTGGTGGAGGCGGTGCGGGCGCGGCCCTCGGCGGACTTCGTCGCCTGCTGCCTGGTGCTGCGCCTGCTCTACGGGGAGTGTTTGCGCCAGGGCGCCATCAACGAACGCAACGAGGCCCTGGTGACGGTCGAGCACCTGGGCAGCACCCTGCTCGCCCACATGCGCCGGGCCCTGCCGGCCAAGACCGCGCGGGAGAAGCTGTTCGCCGACCTGAAGCGGGCGCGCCTGATCGACTACCGCGCCGATCCCCAGGTGGAGGACGCCGACGCCCTGATCGCCATCCGGGGCACCATCTTGCAGTTCGTCAGCGACTCGGCGGTCGAGGCTCTGCTCGGCGATGTAAAGCCGCAGCCGGCCGTGCAGCGGGAAGGCGACGATGAAGCTTGAGAGGCTGATCCTCGTCAACTGGGGCTTCGTGGTCTCGCGCGCATACCCGTTCGGCGACGCCACCCGGCGCCCGACCGACGCCCTCAAGGTCATCCGCGGGTTTGCCAAGCGCGGCGTCTGGGGCTTCGAGTTCCACGACAACGACATCTTCCCGATGGGCGCGAGCGCCGCCCAGGTCCGCAAGCTGATGG
>JAAXVP010000192.1 GCA_013335435.1 Thiobacillus sp.
TTTCTCCATGACCTGGTCGGCCCTCGCTTGCATCGCCAGATCCAGGGTGGTGTGCACCACCAACCCCTCCTTGTAGAGGTCCATGGAGCCCAGCAGCTGCTCCTCCAGGCGCTGTCGTACGTACTCTGAAAAATAGGGGGCCTTGTCCTCCCGCTCGAACCAGGCGGAGGTGAGGTTGGAGCGGGTGTAGTCGTAGCTGGCCCAGTAGTCGGCGAAGGAGTTTTCCGCTTCCTCCCGGACGGCGTAACCCAGGGACACCATCTGGTCCAGGATTTCCTTCTGTGCACCTGTACCTATCGCCATCATGGCAATCACTGCTGCTACGCCAAAGATGATGCCGAGTGCGGTGAGCATCGAACGGACGCGATTGGCAATAACCGCTTCCACTGCGATATTAAGGGCATGCAGGTATCTTTGATAGAAAGTTTTGCCAATCCCAGTGACCGGTTTCATGGCTTGTTACCTCCCGGTTTCGGTTCTTCTTTGAGGAATTTCTCAAGGATTTCCGGATCCAGTTCCTCCAGGTCGTATGACTCCGCATCGGAAGGAGGAACCAGGTAAACTTCCTCGTCTATTTCCAGGCCTATTCAAATACATATGCACCGCTTGACCAGCTTAAAAAAATCTATGCCGAAGCGCTTGAATTCCCCGGGCGAACTTTCCGCCCCCAGCACCGCCGGCGCGCCGAGCGCGGCAACCGAGACGACCGCCGAACGGGCCAGAAATGTGCGACGGGTGATGGAAGTGACGGAAGAAGCCGAGTAGGCGGGTCAGCGGGTCGGCCCTGGCCTCATGCTCGGCCGTGCGCTTTTGCGCCTGCAACTCGCTGGTCGCCTCGTCGATGCGCCGTTTCAGGTCTTCCTGGGACAAGGAGACCTTTTCCGCCATCCGGTTGATGCCCTCCTCGAGCGGATACAGGACGCACTCCGGGTCCGGATCGATGCGGGCGGCAAGGTCGCCCTGGCCGATGCGCCGGACCACCGAGATCATGCCCGAGATGGAATTGACGATCCCCTGCGACATGAAGGCGGCCAGCAGGCCGCCCGCCACCATCGCCAACAGCATCAGCAAACCGGCCAGGTACAGGACGGTGTTGCGCTTCTCGATCAGGGAGGCATCGGAAACCACCAGGACGACATAGCCGAGCAGGTGGTCCGTGCCGGCGTCATCCGGGGCCGCGCCATCGGCGGCCAGGTCGTCGATGACCAGCGATACCGTCCGGATCGGCAGGACCAGGCGGTGACGACCGTCATGGTCGGCACCGACCCAGACCGCATGGGCGGCCGGATTGGCCAGGCCGACGACCTCGCCGGCCGCGACCAGCCTGACGCCCCGGCGGTCGAAGATGGCCATGCCGACGATGTCGCGCTCTTCCATCGAGGTCGCCTTGAGCAAGGTTTGCAGGGCGGCCAGATTGCCGGAAAAGAGGTGGAACTCCGCCGCCGTGGCGAGTTGCCGGGCGATCGCCTCGGCGCGGGTCTGGCGCGCGGTTTCCAGTTCCTGGTGGATCCAGTTGATCCAGACCAGGGACAGCAGGGCGGTGAAAATCATGGTCGGCAGCACGGCGGCCAGCAACATGCGGCGGCGGAACTTGTCGCGGATCATGGTTGGCGCTCCCGACGCAGTTGCTGGGCGAGCCGGTCTTCGTCCAGGATCAGGCCGAAGGCACGGGCCACGTTAGCGTTGACCGCCACGTTGAATTCCTGCGGCTCCTGGACGCCCGGCAGCCGCCCCGCCAGGACCTCGGCGGCCAGTCCGGCGGCCTGGCGGCCGATCTGTTCCGGCGTGCTGTAGACGGCCATCAGCGCGCCCGCCCGCACGAAGGCGGCCGAGTAGCCGAGTACCGGAACCCGGTGCCGATAGGCCGCCAGGAGGATATTGCGGGCGGTGTTGCCGCTGAAGATTTCGGCGTCCGGGATCGTCATCAGCACGTCGCTGTCGCTCAGGCAGGCCCGCAAGCCCTCGGCAATCTGCTCCGCGCCGTCGATCATGGCGATCGATTCGTGCAGGCCGCCGGAACGTATGGCATTCCCGATGGCGTTGCGGTAGCGGCCCGAATCGGGGCCGAGCAGCACGCCGATCCGGTCGCGGCCCGGCACGGCGAGACGCAACAGGGCAAGCTGGCGCTCTAGCGGCTGGTCGAGGTAGACCCCGGTCAGCGGCCGGCTGCTGGCCGCGGCCGCCCGGGCGAGCGCAGTGCGGGAAACCAGCATGGCGACCAGAGGCACCTTGGCCGGGATCGTCTCGTCGCTGGCATTCAAGCGGTTGAGCGCGATCGTGCCCACCGTCACGATCAGCGCTGGCGTCGGCGCACGCTGCTCGACGAATTCGCGCCAGGGCCTCACTTCCACCTCGGCATTGGCCAACTGGCGCCGCAGGGCGGCGACGGCCTCCTGGCCGGCGGCATCCTCGCCGCTCAATGCGACCCAGACGGTCGGCCCCTTCGCCCAGGCCGACGGCATGCCGGCAAGCAACAGGCACAAGACCAACAGGACGAGCCGGCGACCGTCGGACACTGGATCAGAACTCCGTCCGCAGGCTGGCGAACACCCGGCGGCCGAGACTGAAATTGGGGGAATACTCGCGGTGCTCGCCATCGACCGCCTGGGCGACCAAAGCCAGTTCGGCCTTCCGCCCCCCTTCCAGGCGGAAGGTCTTGGCCAGGCGCAGGTCGAGCTGGTCGTAGGCGGGCACCGTATCGGCCTTGCGAATCCAGAACATCTCGCCGACCCGATACCAGATCAGGCTCAGGTCGAAGTCATGGGGCAGGCGCTGGAACAGGGCCAGGGTCGAGACATGGCCCGGTGCGCGATAGGCGTCCTGGGGCGCGCTCGAATCGGCGTCGGGCTTGAGGGCGATCTCGGCATGGTTGAGCAGCACCTCGGTATCCGGCAACGGCCGCCAGCGCAATTGCATCTCCCAACCCTGCTGGATGTTGGCATCCTTGTTCACGTAATCCCACTGATACGGCTGGCCCGGCGGGCTTTGCGCCTGCAGGACGCCGGCAATCCGCTCCCGGAACAGGCGCACGTCGGCATTCAGGCCGATGGCCGGGAAATTGCCCAGGTAGCCGATCTCGTGGGCGTCGATGCGCTCCGGACGGGCGTCGCCGGTGGCGGACACCAGCGGTATCGGCAGGATATCCGGCATCCGCCAGTCGCCCTTCGACTCCAGCTGGCTGGGCACCTTGTAGGCTCGGCTGGAGCCGATGCGCAGGGTATGGTCGGGCGTCAGGTGGTAATTGACCATCAGGCGCGGGGCGAGGTGGCCGCCGGTATCGCTCTGGTGCTCCCACAGCCCGCCGGCATTGACCAGCCAGGCCTGCGCCGGCCGCCATTCGGCGTTGCCGAACAGGCGCCACAGCCGGCTGGTCCGTTCGGGATCGCCGGCGAACAGGTAATTCGAATCGATGGCCTCGTTGCGGAATTCGCCGCCCCAGACGATGCGCCAGTCATGGCCCATGGCGAAGGCATGCTCGGCATTGACGTTGATGCGCGTGGTCACGCCGTCGGCGCGCAACAGGGGATAGAAATCCTTGAACGCCTCCTGTTCGACCAGCAAGGAGAAACGCAGCTCGTCCGCCTGGCCGAGGGGCTGGCGCCACTGCATCTGGGCATAGCCATCCCGCCAGGTTTCGCCATGGCCGGGGAAAAGATCCGCCGGGACGGTCCATTCATAACGGGTGAAGCCGGCATTGACACCCATCTCGCCGCCCCCACCCAGATTGAGATCGGCCCGGAAATGGACCTGGTCGACCCGCTTGTCGTCGGTGCTGGCGTCGAAACCGTGATCGCGCCGGGTCGCCGCGGTCAACCGGTAGCTGCGCTCACCGTCGCCCCAGCCGATCCGGGCCGTGCCGTCGCGCACGCCCTGGCTGCCGTAGTTGACCGCCAGCAGCCCGCCGCGGGCATCCTCGGCATGCCGGGTGACGATGTTGATGACGCCGAGGAAGGCATTGGCGCCATAAGCGGCCGAATTGGAGCCACGCAGGACCTCGATGCGCTCGATGTCCTCCAGCACCACGCCCATCATGCCGTACAGGGAACTGCCGATGACCAGGCCGCTATAGACCGAGCGGCCGTCGATGTAGACCTGGATGCGCCGGCTGTAGGCATCGTAGTCGGCGTGGTAGTTGACGAACGGCCGGGCGCCGCCGTCGAAGTGGGATACCACGAACCCGGGCACCAGGCGCAGCAGTTCGGCCAGCTCCCTGGCCCCCGAGCGGCGTATGGTCTCGCGGTCGATCACCGTGACCGCGCCAGGCGTCTCGTCCAGGGGCTGGGCGAGCCGGGATACCGTCAGCACCACCGGCATCTCGGCGAAGAAATCGGCATCGCCGGCCGCCATGCGTGGCCGGCCACGCATGCCGACGCCCAGGCCAGCGCACCTAACACCACGCTCTGCTTCATCGCTCTTTCGTCTTCTTGTATTTCCGGGCCAGTCAGCCCGTGGACAATGATGTAGGTACTTATACCCACTCCTCGCGCCGGATAATAACAATCTTTGCCAATTGTTTTCGCGGGATCGAGCCGGCGCGGGGAGGCTATAATCGCGCCTCTTTCGAATTCGTACGCTCAGGAACGCCGCATGGAAGCCGAACGCCTCAACCAACTCGCCGACAGCCTCGAAGACCTGGCCCAGCGGGCCAAGGAACTACGGGGGTATCTTTGACTACCCTGGCAAACGCGACCGCCTGAACGAAGTCATCCGCATCTGCGAGGATCCGGCGCTCTGGAACGACCCCAAGCAGGCCCAGGAGATCGGCAAGGAACGCAAGGCCCTGGAAGGCGTGGTGCTGACCCTGGAACAGGTCGACGGCGACCTGGCCTCGGCCGGCGAGCTGTTCGAGATGGCCCGCGAGGAGAATGACGACGACACCCTGGAGGCCCTGTTCGCCGACGTCGCCAAGATCGAGCGGGAAGTCGGCGCCCTGGAATTCCGGCGCATGTTCTCCAATCCCATGGACCCCAGCCCCTGCTTCCTGGAGATCCAGTCCGGCGCCGGCGGCACCGAGGCCCAGGACTGGGCCCAGATGCTCGAACGCATGTACCTCAAGTACTGCGAGCGCAAGGGCTTCAAGGCCGAGCTGATGGAAGAGTCCGAGGGCGACGTGGCCGGCATCAAGAGCGCCACCATCCGGATCGACGGCGAATATGCCTACGGCTATCTGCGCACCGAGACCGGCGTGCACCGCCTGGTGCGCAAGTCGCCCTTCGACTCCAACGCCCGCCGCCACACCAGCTTCGTTTCGGTGTTCGTGTTCCCCGAGGTGGACGACTCCATCGAGATCGACATCAACCCGGCCGACGTGCGCACCGACACCTACCGGGCTTCCGGCGCCGGCGGCCAGCACATCAACAAGACCGACTCGGCGGTGCGCCTGACCCACATCCCGACCGGCATCGTCGTGCAGTGCCAGAACGACCGTTCCCAGCACCGCAACAAGGACGAGGCCTGGTCCATGCTGCGCGCCCGCCTGTACGAGCTGGAACTGCGCAAGCGCCAGGCCGAGCAGCAGAAGCTGGAGGACTCCAAGTCCGACATCGGCTGGGGCCACCAGATCCGCTCCTACGTGCTCGACCAGAGCCGGATCAAGGATCTGCGTACCAACCATGAAGTCGGCAACACCCAGGGCGTGCTCGACGGCGACCTCGACGACTTCATTCAGGCCAGCCTCAAGCTGGGGGTCTAGGCGCGCCGGCATCCGGAATGCGCTTGCGAGGCCGCCGAAGTAGGCGGCCTCGACCGCCCTGGCGATCTATCGCTACTCGGCGGCCGTATACCCCATGGCCGTTTCTAGTGGCTCCAGCCCTTCCTGTACCCGCCACCTGGCAAAGCACTCCAGGCCGAAGAAGTGATGCACGTAGTCACTGGCCTCTTCACTCCTGGCCTCCGAGATGGGGATTTCCTTGAAGCAGACGTCGCAGTCGACGACGTCATCCTCGTCTGTAGCAGGTTTCGGGTTCATGGCGAATCTCCTCGACTGGCAGCGATTGTCGGAATCCGCGCGGCAACGGCGGGACATGCTTCAACTTATAGGCCAATTCCAGACAAAAACACTCTGGTAATTTCCGGATGGCCAGACACCCGTCACCGGGCGACGGACTTGGACCGGCGGTTTCGGGTGCCATGCACCGACTCTGTGCGAAGTGGCATCGGATTGATCCTTGCAGGTGCGCGCCAAGCGCACTACAGCCCCTATACATGCCTATTTTTCGGGTTTGGCGATGGCACGTCGTTTGCTAAGTATCTTTACAGGGGGCGATAGGCATCGCCGCTCGAAAGTGTCGCTAGGGTTCCGGTCCGCCACAGTAGGCGAATGTCTGGTCCGAGAGCGGCCGGCACCGCACAGGCGGGGCTACACGGAGGGATAAAAGCCCGGGAGGAAGCGATAAGCGCCCTCCCCTTTCGTCATCGCCATGGAGCCCGTCATGCCCAAACGTTCTTTCCTCCGCAATTTCTGCAGCATCGCCCTCGGCCTCGCCGGCGCCCTCGTCCTGACCGGCGCCCAGGCCGCCACGTCGATGAAGATCGGCCTCACCACCTGGATCGGCTATTCGCCGTTCTACGTCGCCGAGGCCTTGGACCTGTACAAGAAATACGGCCTCAAGGTCTCCCTGCAGACCTTCCCGGACCCAGCCGCCCTGCCTTCGGCGCTGTCGGGCGGTGCCCTCGACGGCGCCCTGATG
>JAAXVP010000461.1 GCA_013335435.1 Thiobacillus sp.
GCCCCACCGGCTGCGGCAAGACCCGCTTCGTCGAGTACATGGCCCACAAGCTCGGCAAGCCGCTGATCACGGTGGCCTGCAACGAAGACATGACCGCCTCCGACCTGGTCGGCCGCTTCCTGCTCTCCGCCCAGGGCACCGAATGGCAGGACGGCCCGCTTGCCATCGGCGCCCGTCACGGTGCCATCGTCTACCTCGACGAAGTGGTCGAGGCGCGCCAGGACACCACCGTGGTGATCCACCCCCTGACCGACAACCGCCGCGTCCTGCCGCTGGAGAAGAAGGGCGAACTGGTCCAGGCGCACCCGGATTTCCAGATCGTCATCAGCTACAACCCCGGCTACCAGAGCCTGATGAAGGACCTGAAGCAGTCGACCAAGCAGCGTTTCGGCGGCCTCGATTTCACCTACCCCGAGCACGCCATCGAGACCGAGATCGTGGCGCACGAATCCGGCGTGGCGGCCGAGATCGCCGGCAAGCTGGTGTCCATCGCCGAGCGCTCGCGCAACCTCAAGGGCCACGGCCTCGACGAGGGCCTGTCCACGCGCATGCTGATCTACGCCGGCAGCCTGATCGCCAAGGGCGTGGCGCCCCAGGCCGCCTGCCGCGTCGCCCTGGTCCGCCCGATCACCGACGACCCCGACATGCGCGACGCCCTGGACGCCGCCGTGACCACGTTCTTCTGATCAAGTTCGTCATTCCCGCCTGCGCGGGAATGACGGCAAGGAGAAAACATGTCGATCAATCTCGCTGACTACGCCGAACTGCTGGAAGACCTGTCGCCGCACAGCCTGGCCGCGTTGCAGGACAACTGGCACGAGGCGACCAAGGTGTTCTCGCCGCGCGGCCTGGACAATTACCTGAAGGGCGTGGCGGCGATCCGCAGCCTCGGCAAGGGCGACTCGCTGGTGGAAACCTGGATCGAGGAAGCGCCGCAGGTGGCCAAGGAAGTCGGCGAGGATGTGGTCGGCGACCTGGCCACGGCAGCGCTGGAATTGGCCTCCAGGACCTCCGGCGCCGTGATCGAACTGCTGCTGGCGACGGCACCGACCGCGGCGAACCGGCTTGGCGACGCCCTGTTGTTCCAGCAGTACCTCCAGTTCGTCAACACCCTGATCGCCCAGGCGCCGCGCGGCGTGCGGCCGATGCTGAACAAGCTGGAGGTGCTGTTCCGGCAACTCACCCTGGGCGGCCTGCGGCGCTGGGCGCTGTGGGGCGCGCATGCCCATCGCACCAACTACGAAGAACAGATCAAGTATTTCAGCCTGGAGACCAAAGAGTCCCTGGCGATGTTGCAGAAGGAGCGCAAAGGCACCCTGCTGGTGGACGTGCAGCGGCGCATCAACATGTACCTGCGCGCTCTCTGGGCACGCGATTTCTTCATGCGCCCCACGTCCGGCGACTTCGAGTCGCGCGAGGGCTACCGGCCCTATATCGAGGACTACCTGCTGCACCTGCCGGATGCCTTCGACGACTTCGTGCTCCCCTCCCCCACCGGGGGAGGGGACGGGGGGCGAGAAGGGGAATTCACGGAGCATGCTCCGTGCCCATCGAGCGGTTCCGGCCTACCGGCCGGGACGCGCCCTGCAAGGGAGGGAACCCGGGTTGGTGTGGCCAATGTTGCTCCCTCTCCCCTAACCCCTCCCCCGGTGGGGGAGGGGAATAAAGTCTCCGGCCTGGAGCTCTACCGTGCCACCGCCGCGCATTGCGCCGCCCATGTGGTCGAGACCCGGCAGCCGATTTCCGCCGAGGCGCTCAACCCCATGCAGATGGCGGTCATCGGCGTGATCGAGGATGCCCGGGTGGAAGCGCTCGCCATCCGGCGTTTTCCCGGCCTGAAGCAGCTCTGGAGCAAATTGCACGTCGCCACGCCGGAGATGGAAAAGAGCGTGGGCGACTACCTCGACCGCCTGGCGCGCGCGCTGCTCGACGACAGCTATCGGGACGACGACCCCTGGATTGCCGAGGGCCGTGCCCTGTTCGCCCTGGCCCAGGATCGGCTGGACAGCAACCACACGTCCTGGGAGATCGG
>JAAXVP010000193.1 GCA_013335435.1 Thiobacillus sp.
CTGCGCGGCGTGCCGATCCAGAACGCCAAGCCGCACCGCATCGTCGACCTCGGCTTTGCCCGCACCTTCCAGAACATCCGTTTGTTCGCCAACATGACGGCCCTGGAGAATGTCATGGTCGGCCGCTACATCCGCACCCGCACCGGCGTCCTCGGCGCCGTCCTGCGCGGGCCGCACAGCCGGGCCGAGGAACGCGAGAGCCGGGCACGCGCACTCGAACTGATGGCCTTCGTCGGTCTGCCCGGCCAGGGCCACGCCCTGGCCGGGCACCTGTCCTATGGCGCCCAGCGCCGCCTGGAGATCGCCCGCGCCCTCGCCACCGAGCCGAAACTGCTCGCCCTCGACGAGCCGGTCGCCGGCATGAACCCGAGCGAGCGGCGCGAGATGGGCGACCTGTTCCGCAAACTGCGCGGTGCCGGCATCACCCTGTTGTTGATCGAGCACGACGTCAAACTGGTCATGGGCCTGTGCGACCGCGTCGCGGTGCTCGACTACGGTCGCAAGATCGCCGAGGGCACGCCCGAGGTGGTCCAGAAGGATCCGGCCGTGATCGAGGCCTACCTGGGGGGCGAGGTGGCATGAGTCTGCTCGAGGTCAAGGGACTCAAGGTCCACTACGGCGGCATCCAGGCCGTGCGCGGGATCGACTTCGAGGTCGGCGAGGGCGAGCTGGTCTGCCTGATCGGCGCCAACGGCGCCGGCAAGAGCAGCACCCTCAAGGGCCTGACCGGCCTGGTCCACCACGGCGGCGAGGTGCGTTTGGCCGGTGCACGCCTGACCGGCCTGGCCACCCATGCCATCGCCGCTCACGGCCTCGCCCTGGTCCCGGAAGGACGTGGCATCTTCGGCCGCCTGACCGTGGCCGAGAACCTGGACATGGGCGCCTACCTGCGCCGGGACCGGGCCGGTGTGCGCAGCGACCTGGAGCGCGTTTTTGCGCTCTTCCCCCGCCTGGCCGAGCGGCGCGACCAGTTGGCCGGCACCTTGTCCGGCGGCGAGCAGCAGATGCTGGCCATGGCACGGGCGATGATGGCCCGGCCGCGCCTGCTCCTGCTCGACGAACCCAGCATGGGCCTGGCGCCGCTGATGGTGCAGAAGATTTACCAGACCATCGCCGAGATCGCCCGCGAAGGCGTGACCATCCTGCTGGTCGAACAGAACGCCCACCTGGCCCTGCAAGTCAGCCAGCGCGGCTACGTCATGGAAAGCGGGGCCATGGTACTGTCGGGGGCGAGCGCCCAATTGGCCAACGATCCCGGTGTCAAGGCCGCCTATCTGGGCGAATGAGTACTGTTGCTTTGCCGCAACATCCAGCAGCGACTAGCCACCGCTACTAATTCAAATAATAGAATGTACTAATATTCCCTCGTACACTGGCGGTCCGGAATAGTTGTCTCGAATCCACCTAATTTTTTGTTCCCTATCTAGGAGATATCCAATGAAACTGTCTGCCCTTGCCAGCGCCCTGACCCTGGCCCTGCTGTCCCAAGTCGCCTTTGCCGCCCCCGAAGGTACCGCCGCCCAACTGCTGGATCCCGCCAAGGCCGCCGACGCTGCCAAGGATCCCAAGGCTGCCGTGCAGGCCATGACCGACATGATGGATCCCGCCACCTCCATGGTCATGATGCAGAAGCTGATGGACCCGAACGTCTACACCAAGATGGCCCAGACCGGCATGTCCCCCGACATGATGAAGTCCTACGCCGCCTTCCTGGACCCCAACATGTACGGCAAGTGGATGGCTGCCGGCATGGACCCGAACTTCTACATGGCCATCATGAACCCCATGATGAACCCCAACATGTACATGAAGTGGGCCATGGCCCCCATGGATCCGCGCATGTGGAACGCCGGCATGCAGATGATGAACCCCAGCATGTACATGAACTGGATGGCTGCCCCCATGAACCCGGCCAACATGAACCTGATGATGGCCCCGATGAACCCCAACCTGTACACCCAGTGGATGGGCGCCGCTGCCAACCCGCAGACCTACGGCACCTGGGGCTCCTTCATGAACCCCGCCACCTATAGCAACATGGCCAACCCGGCTTCCATGTTCATGATGCCGTTCGCTCCCGCCGCCGCCCCCGCCAAGTAATCCGGCACAGGCTCAGGCAACAGAAGGGCGGAACGGAAACGTTCCGCCCTTTTTCTTTTTGTGCTGCCTGCAAAACGGGCATGTTAGAATTTCAGCATATAAACATTCATCGAGCTGTAACTCTGCCATGTCCCGCATCCTGGCATTGATCCTTGCCCTCTGCATCGGGCTGTCGCCCGTCTATGCCAGCGCCGCCGAGCCGGTAGCGGACACCCATGGCCTGCCGGCGACGCCCGAAGCCTGGCTGACGCAGATGCTCGATGCCCGCAAGAATGGCGCTGCCTTCAAGGATCCGGCCGCCTTCGCGGAATGGTTGGACGCGATCACGGAGCCCCGCTTCATGACCGCCCTGGCCGCGGTAGCCGTCGATCCGACCACCTACCCCAAGGCGATGAGCCAGGCCATCGACCCCCAGGCGGCACGCAACTGGTCGGAATTCACCGATCCGCAGCTGTATTTGCGCTGGATGTTGGCCAGTTCGGATCCCTCATTGCAGCAAGCCATCCTCCACAAGATGGCCAACCCCGCCAAGATGTCTCGCTGGCTTGCCACCATGAGCCGCCCCGACGCCTATGCCGCCATGGCGACGGCCTTCGGCCGGGCTCCGGGCGCCTGGATGAACGCCCCCACGGACCCGGCCAGCTATGCGCCGGTGCTCAAGGCCATGCAGCCGGTCACTCCCATGGCCTGGTTCGGCGCCATGACCGATGGCGTCGGCAGGCAGATGGACAACCAGGGTTGGCTGAAACTGCCGGCCGACAAGCTTACCGGCGCACGCTACCGCTACTGAACCGGTAATAACGCCGCTCCGTGATGACCGCGTCGAGCGGGATGTCCCACGGATCGCGCGGCAATCGCTCCACTTTCTGGGCCTCGAAGGCGAGGCCGATCAGGCGCGGCTTGTGCCAGTGCCGCCTGCGGGTCAGGTAGGCCAGGCTGGCGTCGTAATAGCCACCGCCCATGCCCATGCGATAGCCCGCCGCGTCGAAGCCCAGCAGCGGCAGGAACAGGATATCGAGCTCACCGGCGCGCCGGCGGATGAATTGCCGATGGCCGTATTCCGGGATGCCGTAGCGATTGACGCCCCAATGCGGGGCCTCGCCGAGGCGGGAAAACCAGAGCATGCGCTGGCGTGCGCGCGGCACCACCGGGAGGTAGCACTCCGCCCCCTGCCGCAATGCCCGGTCGAGCAGGGGCAGGCAGTCGATCTCGCCCTTGGCAGGGATGTACAGGCCGAGCCGTCGTTTGCGCGCCAGCAGGCCGTGACGTAGCGCGAGCCGGGTAATGGCACGGCCGGCCAGTTTTCTGAGGTGGTCGGGTATGTCGCGACGGGCTTTGCGCAGACTCTTGCGCAAGGCGATCTTGTCGGGTGAGGGTGCGCTGAAAGCCATATGGTGAGTGAGTCCCGCCGGCGCCGTCCGGGTCGCTATCCTGAACCCAGGGGTTCAAGAGGGCGGCGGCACATCGGTTTCGGGTACATGGACAAAGCCACGCGCACACCCACCGGGATGATGACCGCTGCCATGCGCATTACGCATCGGTTCAAAGAATACGCGGCCCTCGCGTACGCAGCAGGACTCAGAGCAGATTATCTTGCTGCGCGAGCGCTTGATCAAGCAGGCCGCCGATCCGGTCGAGTCGCGCCTTGACCTTGGCGGTATCCGTTTCGGCAGGCCGGGCGCTCAGGAGTTCGTGGGCGATGTTGAGCGCCGCCATGATGGCGATGCGCTCGACCCCGATCACCTTGCCGGTCTCGCGGATCTCGCGCATCTTGCGGTCGAGGTAGGCGGCGGCCTCGATCAGGCTCTGCTTTTCGTTGTCGGGGCAGGAGACCCGGAATTCCCGCCCCATGATGGTGACGTCTAGGCTGACGGTCTTGGCGGGGGGCATGGGCGTGTCGTTCAGTCGGGGAGTTTGTTGAACAGGCTTTCCATCCGCCCACGCACTTCCGCAAGGCGTTCGGTAAGCAGTTTGTTGGCGTTCTCCATCGTCACCATCTGCTGGCGCAGCCGGATGTTCTCGGCACGCATGGCTTGATGGCGCTCAAGCAGTTGCGCGAGTTTGATTTCCAGGGCGTCCATTTCCTCCAGCATTCTGACACTATAATTGGCTAATTTTTACCGCGTCAACAGGCGTTTAGGCCGCATTCCGGCCGATCGAAGCGATTCCATGAATTCCAAAACCCTTTACCTGCGTCTGCTGACCTACGTCAAACCCCATTGGCGCATGTTCGCCCTGTCGATCGCCACCATGATTCTGGTGGCGGCGACCGAGCCCGCCTTGCCGGCCCTGATGAAGCCGATGCTCGACGGCAGCTTCGTCGACAAGAACCTGACCATCATACGCTGGGTACCCATCGCCCTGGTGGCGCTGTTCGTCGTCAAGGGCCTGGCCTCCTTCGTATCCTCCTATGCCATGGCGCATGTCGGCAGCCATCTGGTGATGGACCTGCGCCGACTGGTGTTCGACAAGCTGCTGGCCCAGCCGGTGGCCTATTACGACGATGCCCGCAAAGGCCAACTGGTCGCCACCGCGGCCTTCAACGTCAACCAGCTGACCTCGGCCGCGACCGATGTCTTGACCACCCTGGTGCGCGACTCCCTGACGGTGGCGGGCCTGCTCGCCTGGCTGATGTACCTGAACTGGAAGCTGGCCCTGGTGACCTTCGCCATCGCGCCGCCGGCCTGGCTGGTGTTCCGCTACGCCGGCCGGCGCCTGCGCTATACCAGCCGGGAACTCCAGCGCAATACCGGGGAAATCACCCATGTCCTGGACGAGAGCATCGTCGGCCACAAGATCGTCAAGATATTCGACGGCAAGGACTACGAGCGGAAGCGCTTCTTCGAGGTCATCCAGCGCTCGCGCCGGTTCGCCATGAAGCAGGTCGTCGCCTCCCAGGCGCACGGCCCGATCACCCAGCTCCTGGCGGCCCTGGCGCTCGCCACCATCGTCTATATCGCCACCTTGCAGGCGGCCAGCGACCAGACCACGGTGGGCGGCTTCGTCTCCTTCATGGTCGCCATGCTCTTGCTGTCGGCGCCGCTGAAGCGGCTGTCGGGCATCACCCTGGGTCTGCAGCGGGGCCTGGCGGCAGCCGAATCGGTATTCGAACTGCTCGACCTCGACAACGAAACCGACACCGGCACGCGCGACCTCGACAAGGTGAGCGGGCAGTTGCGCTTCGAGCAGGTGAGCCTGAGCTACCCCGGCAAGCGCAAGCCCGCGCTCGACGGCATCGACCTGACCGTCAAACCCGGCGAGACCATCGCCCTGGTCGGCGGCTCCGGCGGCGGCAAGACCAGCCTGGTCAACCTGATCCCGCGCTTCTACCGTCCCAGCCAGGGCCGCATCCTGCTCGACGGCGTCGATCTCAACGACATCCGGCTCGCCAGCCTGCGTGCCCATATCGCCCTGGTCACCCAGGAAACGACGCTGTTCAACGACAGCGTCGCCGCCAACATCGCCTACGGCCGGCTCGACCGGGTCAGCCGCGCGGACATCGAGCGCGCCGCCGAGGCCGCTTATGCGCTCGACTTCATCCGCGAGTTGCCGCAGGGCCTGGACACCATGATCGGGGAAAACGGCATCAAGCTCTCCGGCGGCCAGCGCCAGCGCATCGCCATCGCCCGGGCCATCCTCAAGGACGCCCCCATCCTGATCCTCGACGAGGCCACCTCGGCGCTCGACACAGAATCCGAACGCCAGGTCCAGGCCGCCCTGGAAAACCTGATGCAGGGGCGCACCACCCTGGTCATCGCGCACCGTCTATCCACCATCGAGAACGCCGACCGCATCGTCGTCCTGGAAAAGGGCCGCATCAGCGAACAAGGCGGCCACGACGAGTTGCTCGCCCTCGGCGGCACCTACAGCCGCCTGCATGCCCTGCAATTCCGCGAGGAGAAAGGGGCCGCCTGAGCATGGCGCCGCCCGCCTACCGGGGCCGCTTCGCACCGACGCCGAGCGGTCCCCTGCATTTCGGCTCCCTGGTCGCCGCCCTGGGCAGCTGCCTGGAAGCCCGCAGCCGGGACGGCGCCTGGCTGCTGCGCATCGAGGACGTCGATCCGCCCCGCGTCGTGGCCGGCTCGGCCGACGCCATCCTGCGCACCCTGGATACCTTCGGCTTCGAATGGGACGGCCCGGTCGTCTACCAGAGCCGCCGTACCGAGGCCTATCGAGCGGCACTCGCGGACCTGCGCCGGCTCGACCTGGTGTATGCCTGCTCGTGCAGCCGCAAGCAGTTGGCCGAGACGGCGCGGCGCGGCATCGACGGCACGGTCTATCCGGGCACCTGCCGGGCGCGCCATGAACACGACGCGCGCCTGGCCCAACGTTTCCGGGTGCCGAATGTCCGGATCACATTCACGGACGGCCTGCTCGGCCGGGTAGCCTGCGACGTGGCGCCGGAATGCGGCGACTTCGTGCTCCGGCGCGCCGACGGCGTCTATACCTATCAGCTCGCCGTCGTGGTCGACGACGCCGAGCAGGGCATCAGCCATATCGTGCGCGGTGCCGACCTGCTCACCTCGACACCGCGCCAGATCGTCCTCCAGCAGGCCCTGGGCCTACCGACGCCGAGCTATCTGCACCTG
>JAAXVP010000194.1 GCA_013335435.1 Thiobacillus sp.
ATCAGCTTCCAGCCGCCCAGCACCAGGAACCCCAGGAGCCCCACGATCGCGTGCGCGACGGCGTTGTACGCGTACATGGAGCGCTTGCCGATCACGAGCGCGTCGGCCGGCATGTCCGCCAGCCTGACCAAACCCCTGGCCATCCCGGTCGGAGAGGCCAGCGTAAGACTGCAATACGGCCATCCCGTCGCCCGCAACGGCGTCCAGGAAACCGATCCGCACTGCATACTCGAACTGGATACCGTCGCCCAGGAGACCCTGACGGTAGCGCCGGAGACCTTCCGGATCGACGGCATCCGGCGCCGCGAGGAAACCTTCTCCGGCATGCCCGTACTGGTCCGGAACGTCATGGGCACCGGACTGGGACGCGACGGCGGCCCAAGCCACATCTACTACGTCACTGAATTCAGACTGCGCTCGGACAAGGGCACCCAGGTGCGCAACCTGACTTGCCAGCACAACGTCGCCAGCGTGGCCATTCCGCACCACTTGACCCTGGCCGAGATCCGCCAGGCCCTGGGCGACTACTTCAGCCTCGACCTGCCGCGTTAATCCAGGCTGTAGGTGGTGCCCGGTTCCGGGGTTTCCACCTGCCAGCCGAACTGTTCCCGGATGGTGGCGGCAAAGCCGGTCGCGGTCTCCGCCTCGCCGTGCACCACGAAGGTTTTCTTCGGTGCCCTCTTGAAACGTCCCAGCCAGCCGAGCAAGGCGTCGCGGTCGGCATGCGCCGACAAACCACCCAGGGTGTAGATGCTCGCCCGCACCGGCACCTGCTCGCCGAAGATACGCACATAGGGCGCCCGGTCGACCAGTCGGCGACCCAGGGTGCCGCGGGCCTGGAAACCGGCGATGATCACGGTGCATTCCGCGCGCGCCAGGTTGTTCTTGAGGTGGTGCTTGATCCGCCCGGCGTCGCACATGCCCGAGGCGGAGATGATCACGGCGCCCTGGCGGATGTTGTTGATGGCCATGGAGTCGTCCGGGCTCTCGGTGAAGCGGATATAGGGCAGGCTGTCGCCGTTCTTGCGCTGCCAATCGAACAGCTTCTGGGTGTCCTCGTCGAGCAGATCGCTATGGCGCAGGGTGATCTCGGTGGCGGCCGCGGCCATCGGCGAATCGACGAAGATGGCCAGCGAGCCGGAGATACGGCCCTTCCGGATCAGGTCCAGCAGCAAATAGATGATCTCCTGGGTGCGGCCGACCGCGAAGGACGGGATGATCACGTTGCCCTTCTTGCGCTGGACCGTGTCGTTGACCGCGAACACCAGTTCCTCGACGGTCTCCGCCAGGGTCTTGTGCAGGCGGTCGCCGTAGGTCGACTCGACCAACAGATAATCGGCCTCGGCGATGGGGGTCGGATCGTTCATCAAGGGCCGGTCCGGCATGCCCAGGTCGCCCGAGAACACCAGCTTGGTTTCCTTGTCCTTGCTCGCCACCCAGACCTCGACGATGCTCGAGCCAAGGATGTGGCCGGCGTCACGGAACTGGACGCGGATCCCGGCATGGGGCTCGAAGACCTGGTCGTAATCGCGCCGCTTGAGCTTCTTCAGGCTGCGTCGGGCCTGTTCGACCGTATACAGCGGCGCCGTCTCGCCCTTCAGGTCGCCGCGCTTGCGTCGGCGGTCGAGGTTGCGCCACTCGGCCTCCTTCTCGGCGATGTGGGCGGCATCGGGCAACAACACGCCGAGCAGGTCGGCGGTGGCGTCGGTGCAATGGATCGGGCCGCGGAAGCCCAGGTTGATCAGGCGCGGCAACAGGCCGGAATGGTCGATGTGGGCATGGCTGACCAGGACGAAATCGATGCCTTCCGGATTGAAGCCCGGGAAGCGCCGGTTCTTCGGCTCCGCCTCGCGGCCGCCCTGGAACATGCCGCAGTCGACCAGGAAGCGTACTCCGTCGGACTCCACCAGGTAGCATGAACCGGTCACTTCACGGGCTGCACCCAATACGGTCAATTTCATGCCATGCCCCCAACCATGCGTCGATTTCGTTATAGGCGGCCCGCCTGGCGTCAGCAGATTCCCTGGCAGAGGCCTTTGAGCACCATGTCGGTGTAACTGACGATGCCGACGATCTGGCCGTTCTCGATGACCGGCACCCTGGACAGGCCGAACTTGTCGAACAGACGGGCGCAGTAGCGGATATCCATGGCCGGGTCGACCGAGATGACCGGCTTGGACATGATCTCGTAGACGTTCACCCGTTCCGGCGAGCGCCCCTTGGCCAACACCTGGCGGGCGATGTCCGAGATCAGCACGACGCCGTACTCGTCGTCGTCGTGGCGCTTGTTGACGATCAGGCACTTGGTTTCCACGTGCTGCATCATGCGCAATGCATTGGCTACGGTGGTCAGGCCATCGACCATGTCCAGCTGGGTCTTCATCACGTCCCGGACCCGGACGACCTTGCGTTCCTCGCTCATAGCGCTTCCTCCACGGCTTCAGTCAATTGGGCGATCTGGTGTCGGACGCCGACGGCATCCTCGACATCGATCTGAAAGGCGATCCCGGTACCGTACCCCTCGTCGAAACCGCCGACCTCGGCGATCTTCTCCAGGATGCGCCGACTCATGTGTTCCTCGACCAGGAGCAGGACCACGTCGCGCTGGCTTTCCAGGGTCAGGCCGAAGAAGGTTTTGGTCGGCTGCAGGCCCTCGCCGCGTGCCTGGTTTAGCACCGTGGCGCCGGTCGCCCCCGACTCGCGGGCGGCCTGCAATATCTTGTCGGTCTTGCTGTCCTCGACCAGGGCGATGATCAGTTTGAAATGCATGGCTAAATCTCCTTTTCCAAATCCTTGACCTTGGCCCACTGCCGGCGCGCCCGCCATTCGCCGAGCTGGGCATAGCCCATCACCGTCATCATCGGGAACAGGCTGGCGAAGGCGATCAGTCCGAAGCCGTCCATGACCGGGCTGCGTCCCGGGATGGTGCTGGCCAGGCCGAGCCCGAGCGCGGCGACCAGCGGCACCGTGACGGTGGACGTGGTCACCCCGCCGGAGTCGTAGGCCAGCGCGATGATGCTGCGCGGCGCAAAGACGGTCTGGATCAGCACCAGGATGTAGCCAGCGATGATGTACCAGTGCAACGGCGTGCCGGTGACGATGCGGAACGAACCGAGGGCGATGCCGATGGCGACCCCGATGGCCACCGCGATGCGCAGGCCCCAGACGCCTACCGTGCCGCCCGACACTTGGTTGGCTTTCATGGCCACGGCGATCAGGGCCGGCTCGGCCACGGTAGTGGAAAAACCGATCGTGGCGGCGAACACGTAGACCCAGCCGTAGTCGCTCCAGCCGCTGGCCGTGCCGATGAATTGCGGGTCGGTCAGTTGCTCGGCCATCAGGCGGCCGAGCGGGAACAGGGCCGATTCCAGGCCGTCCAGGAACAGGGTCAGGCCGACCAGGACGAAAGCGAAGCCGAGCAGCACGCGCGGCAGGTTGGCGATCGTCCGCTTGAGCACGAAGACCTGGAAGCCGAACAGGATGACCGCAATGGGCAGGACATCCTTCATGGTGGCCAGGGTGGCGTGGAAGAGATCGATCAGGAAGTCCATCAAATGATGATTCCATAGCCCATGACGAAGATCATCGGCGTCAGGGAGGCGAAGGCGATCAGGCCGAAACCGTCGACCATCGGGTTGCGGCCCTTGATCGCCGAGGCCAGGCCAACGCCCAGGGCGGTCACCAGCGGTACCGTCACCGTCGAGGTGGTGACGCCGCCGGAATCGTAGGCGATGCCGATGATCTCGGGCGGCGCGAAGGCGGTCATGATCACCACGCCGATGTAGCCGGCGACGATGAACCACTGGATCGGCCAGCCCATGATGATGCGCAACACGCCCAGCATGATCGCGGCGCCCACCGACAACGCCACCGTCAGGCGCAGGCCCTGGGCGTAGCCGGTCCGGGATGCGTCGCTGTTGACGATCATTCCGCCCTCCGCTGCCACCTTGGCGGCCTCGTCGGCGATGGCGATCAGCGCCGGTTCCGCCACGGTAGTGGAAAACCCGAGGGCAAAGGCGAATACCAGCAGCCAGAACAGGCTGCCCTTGCGGGCGAAACCATGCGCCATGGCCTCGCCGATCGGGAACAGTCCCATCTCCAGGCCCCGGATGAACAGGGTCAGGCCCAGGATCACCATGACCGTGCCATACAGTATCTTGCCCAGGTCGGGCAGCGGCTGTTGCAACACCACCAGTTGAAAGAACGCCACCACCGCGATGATGGGCAGGAGATCGCGGATGCTGTCGCGGATCGACCGGAGGAATTCGAGCAGAAGCGCTTTCACCCCTACAAGTTAGCCGACTCCGGCGGCGGCGGAAAGCCGGCGCATGATTTGCCTTGGTTGCGGCCGGCATGGATACTCACCCGCCATGAAACGCCGCAATCCCTGGCTGGCCATCTACGAACGCCTGCTCGCCCGCTACGGCCCCCAGCACTGGTGGCCGGGCGAGACGCCGTTCGAGGTCATGGTGGGCGCGGTGCTGACCCAGAACACGGCCTGGGGCAACGTCGAGAAGGCCATCGCCAACCTGAAGCAGGCCGGGGCCCTGGATTGCCGCGCCATCCTCGAGCGGTCGGATGCCGATCTCGCCGAGTTGATCCGGCCGGCCGGCTATTTCAACGTCAAAACCCGACGCCTCAAGGCCTTGTGCGGCTTCCTGGCTGCGCGCGGCGTGGCCGAGGCGCCGGAGGCCCTGGCCGGCCAGGGCAACCTTGGACAGTTGCGCACCGCCCTGTTGGCCGTGCACGGCATCGGCGAGGAGACTGCCGACTCGATCCTGCTCTACGCCCTCGGCCGGCCCAGCTTCGTGGTCGACGCCTACACCCGGCGCGCCTACACCCGGCTCGGCCTGCTCGAAGGCGGCGAGCCCTACGCCGAGATCAAACGCCGCTTCGAGGCCGGCCTGGCGCGCGACGTCGCCCTGTACAACGAATATCATGCCCTCATCGTGCGCCTCGGCAAGGAACACTGCCGGCCCAGGCCGCGGTGTGCCGACTGTCCCCTGCTCGCCTTGTGCCCGAACGCATCATGACCACCCCCTGCCCCTGCGGCCGCCCCGCCGCCCTGGCCGACTGCTGCGGCCGCTACCTTGCCGGCACGCCGGCGCCGGATGCGGAAAGCCTGATGCGCTCGCGCTATACCGCCTTCACCCTGGCCGACGAGGCCTATCTGCTCGCCACCTGGCACCCCGACACCCGCCCCGCCGCCTTGAACCTGGCCGAGGGTACGGCACCGAAGTGGCTGGGCCTCAAGGTCGTGCGCCGGGAGAACCAGGACGATAGCCACGCCACGGTGGAGTTCGTCGCCCGTTACAAGATCGCCGGGCGCGCTTTTCGGCAACACGAGGTCAGCCGATTCATTAAGTTGTCAGGGCACTGGTATTATTTTGATGGAAATGAAAAAATAGCCTGACAGCCGGCTCAAAACTGATTGGAGAACCCTATGCGCCACATCCTGCTCCTGCTTGCCACCATGATCCTGGGGATTTCCGTCGCCCAAGCCAAGGTCATCGGCAAGGAAGTCACCTACGCCGCCAACGGCGTCAACATGAAGGGCTACCTGGCCTACGACAAGGACATCAAGGGCAAGCGTCCCGGCGTCCTGGTGGTGCACGAATGGTGGGGCCACAACCAATATGCCCGCAAGCGCGCCCTCCTGCTCGCCGGCATGGGCTATACCGCCCTGGCCGTGGACATGTACGGCGACGGCAAGACCGCCGACCATCCGGACACCGCCGGCAAGTTCGCCGCCGAGGTGAGCAAGAACATGCCCGTCGCCAAGGCCCGCTTCGAGGCCGCCATGAAGACCCTGGCCAAGCAGGCCACCGTGGCGCCCGGCCAGATCGCCGCGATCGGCTACTGCTTCGGCGGCGGCGTGGTCCTGAACATGGCGCGTGCCGGCGAAGACCTCAAGGGCGTGGCCAGCTTCCACGGCCCCCTGGCCACCGACACCCCGGCCGAGAAGGGCAAGGTCAAGGCCAAGGTCGCCGTCTTCACCGGCGCCGACGACCCCATGGTGCCCAAGGCCCAGGTCGAAGCCTTCAGCAAGGAAATGGATGCCGCCGGCGTATCCTACACATTGACCAGCTACCCCGGCGTGAAGCACAGCTTCACCAACCCGGCCGCCGACGAATTGGCCGCCAAGTTCAAGCTGCCGCTGGCCTACAATGCCGATGCCGACCAGGATTCCTGGAAGCAACTGGACGCCTTCCTGGTGTCGCTGTTCGGCCCGCGCGAGTAATACCAGCCGTCCCTGGAACGCGGCCCGCGCAAGCGGGCCGCGTTCTTTTTTGCCCGAACGTATAAAATCAAACCAGGACAACACAACCGGATTCATCCATGAGCACCTCCACCAATACACGCGACTTCCTGGTCATCACGGCGACCGGCGAGGACCAGGTCGGCCTGGTCCAGCGTTTCACCAGCCGCATCGTCGACGCCGGCTGCAACATCGAAGAATCGCGCATGTCCCTGTTGGGCGGCCAGTTCGCCATCATCATGCTGGTATCCGGCCGCTGGGACGCCCTGACCAAGCTGGAAGACCGCCTCACCGCGGTAGGAACCGAACTCAACCTCGCCATCGTCCAGAAGCGCACCCGCGAACTGGAACGCACGCAGCCCCTGGTGCCCTACAGCATCAACGTGGTGGCGATGGACCACCCGGGCATCGTGCACAACCT
>JAAXVP010000462.1 GCA_013335435.1 Thiobacillus sp.
CAGCGGTGTGGCCGTGCCCTGGGGCGAAGATGGGAGCGCGCGATTCAGCGCTTCCCGTTTCACCGCGACGATGGACCCGGGCACTGCCATCACGGCTTTTGCCGGCAGGCGGCTGGGCAACGGCCGCTGGTGGCTGCGCGGCGACGTTTCCCGCGGCACCGCCAATGTGGCCGCCGAGGCCCTCCTGGGACAGGGAGGCGAGGTCTTCCAGTTCGACCGCCTGGCGTTCCTGGGCGGCAGCCTGGGACTTGAAGCCCGCCTGACCGCCTGGCCTTCCCACCCCTATGGCGGGATCGGCCTGATGGTGAGCCGGGTCACGGCCGACAGGTCCGAGGCGCTCACCCAGACGGCCGTTGGCTTCCAGGGAACGCTGGGTTACCGCCAGCGCCTGGGGCGGGGGTTCCTGGCCATCGAGGCCCAGATGCGTCGTATCAGTCTGGACCTGAACGAGTTCCGGCCGGCGATTGCCAATGATGCTGAACCCGAACTGACGTACGATCCGAGCGACGCCCTGTGGCTGTTGGAACTGCGGCTGGTCGGCTCGCGAGCCTTTTAGGCGGATGATCGTCTGAAAATGTCCACTGCAGGGGACAAATACCCTGCCGGCGGGGAATTTTCTTTCAGCCCGGCCCGATGACTCCTATATTGAGAACCTTCGCCTGTGCCCTCCCAACCCGAGCCTGCGGGGGATTCCCTATGGGTAATGTGATCGCCGTCGTGAACCACAAGGGCGGAGTGGGCAAGACCACCACAGCCATCAACCTGGCGGCGGGCCTGACCCGATACAGCGATGTGACCTCGTCCTGCCTGATCATCGACATGGATCCCCACGGCTGCGCCACGAGCACCCTGCTGGGCAAGCTGGACGGCGAACCGCCGGCGCGCAGCGTGTTCGACGTGCTGCGCCGGGCCATCACCCCGCAGGACGGCATCGCGTCGACCATCTACGACGAGAACATCGACCTGCTGCCGGCCAGCCCCTCGCTGGAGAGCATGGCCAAGACCCAGATCACCGACCGCCTGGCGAAGGTGGTCCAGGCGCTGTCGACCTCGTACGGCTGGATCATCATCGACACGCCGCCCGACCTCGGCGTGCTCACGCAGAACGCGCTGGTGGCGGCCGACTACGCGCTGATCCCCACGCCGTGCACCGGCCTGGCGATCCCGACGCTGCACCAGATGAAGCAGCTCATCGAGCGCGTGCAGGAGCGCCAGAACATCTGGCTGCAGCTGATGGGCGTGCTGGTGACGATGAAGGACGGGCGGACGCCGCTGCAGAAGAACATGAAGAAGGAGCTGGGCAACGTCTTCGGGCCGAACGACGTGTTCCGCACCATCATCACGACGAACATCAAGATCGAGGAGGCGCCGGCCGCCTCGCAGAGCATCTACGCCTACGACTCGGGCTGCCTGGGCGCGTCGCTGTACCGCGACTGGATCAAGAAGGAATTCCTGAAGAAGCACCAGAAGCTGGAGAAGCGTAAGGTCGAGATGCGCGAGCACATGGAACTGACCCGCGAGGCGGCGGCCGAGGAAGGCTGATCCCCGCGCGCCGACCCCGCCGCGTTGAGCCGAGCTCAGCCGCGGACGTAGGGGTTGGTCTTCCGCTCGCGGCCGACCGTGGTGTCCGGCCCGTGCCCGCAGACGCAGATCGTGTCATCCGGGAGCGTGTAGATGCGCTCCCGGATGCTTTTTTCCAGGGTCGCGAAATCGCCGCCCGGCAGGTCGGTGCGGCCCACCGAGCCGGCAAACAGGCAGTCGCCGACGATCGCCAGGCCCGGCAGCACGAACATGACCTCGCCCATGGCGTGGCCGGGCACGTGCACCACCTCGAGGAATCCGTCACCCAGGGGCACCCGCGCGCCGTCGACCAGGTCGGTGACGAGCGTGGGCACGGCGGTGGCCGGGAACCCGTAGCCTTCCTGGATGAGCGGCATCTGGCGGATCATCGGTGCATCGTCGGGATGGCAGCGCAGGGGCAGGCCCAGCGCCTGGAGATCGGTGCAGAGGGTGAGCAGGTCATG
>JAAXVP010000463.1 GCA_013335435.1 Thiobacillus sp.
GAGAGGGGAACGGCCCCGTTCCCCCCTCGGGGGAAGGGTTGGGGATGAGGGAGCAACGGTAGATGATCATCACGGTTCCTCGTGGCGATTTACTTGGCGAAGGTGAAGGACGGGTCGAGGTAGCTGTCGATATCCTGGGCGGCCTTGTAGACGCCGTTGGCGACGTTGAAGTCGTCGGAGATCTTGGACGAGCCGTACAGGGTCTTGAAGCCGTCGCCCTTGACGTAGATCTTCTTGGCCTCGTCCAGGCCCAGCAGCTTGGTGCCCTTCAGCAGCGGCAGGTAGGTCTCGGGCGAGACGCCGACCCGGGCGGCCATGATCTTGACCGCGTCAGGCTGGGTCTTGGGGTCGTTGATGTACTTGACGACACGGTCCCACACCTTCACCACCTTGAGCCAGTCGGCCTTGCGCTGCTTGGCGCTGGCGGGGCTGACGGCGAGGACGTCGTAGATCAGGCCGGGTTCGTCGGCGGAGGTGTAGATCGGCTTGGCGCCGGGTACCGACTTCATGGCCTGGCCGGAAATCGGCTGCCAGGCACCGACCGCGGCGACGTCGCCGGAGGCCAGCATCTGCGGCATCTCGTTGGTCTTGGCGTTGACCAGGGTGACGTCGGATTCCTTCATGCCGGCCTTCTTGAGGCCGTTGAGCAGCAGCAGGTGTTCCACGAAACCGGTCTCCACCGCCACCTTCTTGCCCTTCAGGGCCTTGAGGGATCGGATGCCCGGCTTGCCGATGATCATGTCGTTGCCGTTCGAGTAGTCGGTCAGCAGGATCATGACGCTCTTGCCGCCGCCGGCCCCGGTGACCAGGGCGTCGCCGTTGGTCATGGTAACGGCGTCGATCTTGCCGGCCGAGAAGGCATCCATGGAGGCCGAGTAATCGAACCATTCGAAGTTGACCGGCACGCCGGCCTCCTTGAACCAGCCCTTGTCGATGGCGACCTGCCAGGCCACCCAGCCCGGCCAGTCGCTGTAGCCGATCTTGAGGGGCTGGGCGGCCTGGGCGGAAAGGGCGACGGCCGCGGCGGCCGGAAGGACGACGCGGGACAACAGGTATTTGAAGGTGCTGCCGAGCTGGTTCAGTTTCATGGTCGACTCCTTGGTCCGGTTGGTATTACTGGAAACAAAATAAGTAATATTCAAACCTACCAAAGCAGCATCCGTGCCAAACCCGCAATAAACACATAACATACTGTTGTATATGTGTTTTATCGGGTTATGCCGCAATCGATGCAGGGACGCGCGACACGATGGAAAGGCATGCTTTCGGTGCATGCGGGCACCATTTTGGACATCGGGGCGATCCGGATCGGGGCGGCCAATACCCGACAGCAAAACTCAAGCATTGCCCTGGCTGCCCACGACTGGCAAACTATCAGCATTCGCTAATTCACCAAGGACACCGCATGGCCGGCCTCAACCAGCAAACCCCCATCCCCACCGAGATCAAGCTGCACAAGCAGTCCAAGGTCATGGAGATCGCCTTCGACGACGGCAGCCGCTTCAACCTGCCGTTCGAGTTCCTGCGCGTGTTCTCGCCCTCCGCCGAGGTGCGCGGCCACGGCCCCGGCCAGGAGACCCTGCAGGTCGGCAAGATCAACGTCGACATCAACGCCGTCGAGCCGGTCGGCCACTATGCCGTGGTCCTGGTGTTCGACGATGGTCACGATTCCGGCATCTATTCCTGGGACTACTTGTACGACCTGGGCAAGCACCAGAATGTCTACTGGCAGGAATACCTGCGCCGCCTGGACGCGGCCGGCGAATCGCGCGAGCCGAAAACCCTGATCAAGTAGCCATGGGGCTCGCCGAGGCGATCGGCCAGGCCACCGGCATACCGTTCGCCATCGCCAGCCGGCGCGCGGTCGGCGGCGGCGACATCAACCGGGCGGAGCGGCTGGTCGGCCGCGACGGCCGGCGCTTCTTCGTAAAACTCAACCGTGCCGATCGCCTGGCCATGTTCGAGGCGGAGGCGGACGGCCTGGCCGAACTCGGCGCCGCCGGCGCCATCCGGGTG
>JAAXVP010000195.1 GCA_013335435.1 Thiobacillus sp.
CTCGAGGGGGGAGGGGTGCGCGGCAGCGCGGGTGAGGGTGGAGTCGGGTCGTTCGGGTTTCATGATACGGGGTGGAGCAGCCATGCCCGTTAGCGCTCGGGTGTCCAGCCGCCGCCGAGTGCCTTGAACAGGCGGATCTGGGCGTTGCCCTGGTCGGCGGTGGCGCTGGCGAGTTGGTCTGCCAGGCTGAGTTGGGTGCGCTGGCTGTCCAGTACGGCCTGGAAGTCGGCCAGGCCGGCGGCGTAGCGGTCGCGCGCGATGGCCAGGGTTTCCCGGGCCGAGGCCTCGGCACGGGCCAGGTCGGCGCGCCGTTGGCGGGCGTTGGCGAGGCCGGCGAGGGCATTCTCGACGTCCTCCAGGGCGGTCAGTACGGCGGAGCGATAGCCCAGCCGGTTCTGTTCCAGGAGGGCGTCCTGGATCGCGATGTTGCTCCTGATCCGGCCGGCGTCGAAGATCGGCGCGGTGATCCCGGCCAGGAGCGAGCCGGCCAGGGCGTCGCCGGTGAACAGCCGGTTCAGGGCCAGGGCGTCGAAGCCGAGCGTTCCGGACAGGTTGAAGCTGGGATAGCGGGCCGCCTCGGCCGCGCCCAGGCGCGCGCTCTGGGCCGCCAGGCGGCGCTCGGCGGCGCGCACGTCGGGCCGGTTGCGCAGGGTGTCGGCCGGGATACCGGTGGCGATCGCGTCGCCGGCGAGCGGCTGGGTGCCGGTGGCGGCCAGGCGGGTGTCCAGGTCGCCCGGGCTGCGGCCGAGCAGGATGGCCAGGCGGTTGCGCGCCTCGGCCACGGCGGTGCGCAGGCCGGGCAGGCCGGCACGGGTCTGGTCCAGGCTGGTGCGCGCCTGGGCTTCGTCCAGTTCCGAGACCAGGCCGGCCTGGCGGCGCCATTGGGTCAACTGGAAGGTCTCCGCCTGGGCGGCCAGGCTGGCCTCGGCGATGGCCAGGCGGCGTTCGGCGCTGCGCAGGTCGAGATAGTTGCCGGCCACCTCGGCGACCAGGCTGACCCGGGTGTCGCGCAGGGTCTCCGCGCTTGCCTCCAGGTCGGCCTCGGCCGCCGCCAGGCCGCGCCGGTTGGCGCCGAACACGTCCGGTTCCCAACTGGCGTCGAGGCCGGCGCTGTAGAGGTTGCGGGTGGTGCCGGAGCCGGTCTCCTCGCTGCTCCGGCTGCGGGTCGCCGAGCCCGAGGCGGTCAGCGACGGGCCCAGACCGGCGCGCGCCAGTTCGCGCCGGGCGCGGGCCTCGCGCAGTTGGGCGCGGGCGGTGGCGAGGTCGGTGTTGGCGGCCAGGGCATCGGCGACCAGGCCGTCCAGGACCGGGTCGCCGAACTGCCGCCACCATTGCGCCAGGACGGCGCTGTCCTGTGCCTGGTCGTTCGCGGCCGCACGCCAGTGCGCCGGCACCGGCGCTTGCGGCGGGGCGTAGTCCGGCCCGATGGCGGCGCAGCCGGTCAGGGCGAACAGGAGCACCAGGGAAGTGCGGGTCATGACGGCCTTTCTACATGGTATGGCCATTTGTCTATACAGAATCATAGTGGTTCGCTTCATACGGCCGATCGCTGTAACAGACCTTTACATTTGGTATGTAGATAATTATCCGGGAAGATAATGAAAAAAGTATGCAACTTGAATAAAGGGGAATGACGTGGCGGATGGCAACCTCGACCCACTCGAATTGCATCGTAACTGGTGGCCTGAAACCTATGACGATCTGGTGCTGCCCCTGGTTCTGGCCCTATACCGTGCCCGCGAGCGCCAGCGCCATGCCGCCGAGGCGGTGATGGCCCGGCACGGCCTGGCGCCGGCCGAGTTCGACGTCCTCGCCACCCTGCGCCGGGCGCCGCCGCCGGGTGAATTGACCCCGTCCGACATCCAGCAGGCCATGTTCATCACCTCGGGCGGCCTGACCAAGGTACTGCGCCAACTGGAGTTGCGCGGCCTGGTCGTGCGTTCCGTCGCCCCGGCCGATCGGCGCAGCAAGCCGGTGCGCCTGAAACCGAAGGCGGTGCACCTGATCGAGCGGGCGATGGCCGAGTTGATGGCGGAACTGAACGTCCTGGTCCATGCCGGCCTGGCCGAGGCCGAGATCGGCGAACTGACCCGTCTGCTCGGCAAACTGGCCGGGCCGCGTTGATGGCGGCACGGGGCGAATACCGGTTATGCTGAAAAACATCGAGCCCGCCAACCCATCCAGATGGTCAGACGCACCAAGGAAGAAGCCCAGGAAACCCGCACCCTGATCCTGGACGCCGCCGAGACGGTGTTCCGGGACAGGGGCGTGTCGCGCACCTCGCTGGCCGAGATCGCCCAGCAGGCCGGGGTGACCCGGGGCGCCATCTACTGGCATTTCCAGAACAAGGCCGACCTCTTTACCGCCATGTGCGACCGCGCCACCCTGCCGCTGGAGGCGCTCATGGAGAACATGGCCGACCCCGACCAGCCCGACCCGCTCGGCCTGGTGCGCCGGGCCTGCGTCGGGGCGCTCGATGTGGTGGCGACGGATGAGCGTTGCCGGCGGGTGTTCGAGATCCTGACCCTGAAGTGCGAGTACGTCGACGAACTGGCCACCCAGGTCCAGCGCCGCCAGGAATGCCGGTTGGGCGCCCGCGAGGTGCTCGGCCAGGCCCTGGAAAATGCCCGCCGGCGCGGTCAGGTGCGCGCCGACCTGGATTGCCGGGCCGCCGCCGTCGCCCTGATGGCCTTCATCGACGGCCTGATCCTGGACTGGAGCCTGGACGGCGGCAGCAACTCGCCGGCCCGCCGTGGGGAGGCGATGATCGACCTCTTTTTCTCCGGATTAATCGGTCGGCAAGGTTAAAATACGCGTTTCATCCATACAGATACGCATCATGGCCGGACATTCCAAGTGGGCAAACATCCAGCATCGTAAGGGCCGTCAGGACGCCAAGCGCGGCAAGATCTTCTCGCGCTACGCCAAGGAGATCACCGTGGCCGCCAAGATGGGCGGCGGCGACCCGAGCTTCAACCCGCGCCTGCGCATGGCCGTGGACAAGGCCAAGGCCGAGAACATGCCCAACGACAACATCGACCGGGCGATCAAGAAGGGCACCGGCGAGCTGGAAGGCGTCAACTACGAGGAAGTCCGCTACGAGGGCTACGGCCCCGGCGGCGCGCCGGTGATCGTCGACTGCCTGACCGACAACAAGACCCGCACCGTGGCCGACGTCCGCCATGCCTTCTCGAAGTGCGGCGGCAACATGGGCACCGACGGCTGCGTGGTCTTCCAGTTCCAGCACTGCGGCCAGATCATCCTGGAGCCGGGCGCTTCCGAGGACCAGGTCATGGAGATCGCCCTGGAGGCCGGCGCCGAGGACGTGATCGTCAACGACGACGGCTCCATCGAGGTCATCACCGCCCCGACCGGCGACCTCGCCACGGTCAAGGAGGCCCTGGAGGCGGCCGGCCTCAAGCCGGTTATCGCCGAGATCACCATGAAGGCCCTGAACGAGACCGAGGTGGCCGGCGACGACGCCGTGAAGTACCAGAAGATGCTCGACATGCTGGACGACCTCGACGACGTCCAGGAGGTCTACACCGCCGCCATCCTGCCCGAGGATTGAGCGTTGCGGCTTCTCGGCATCGACCCCGGCCTGCGCATCACCGGCTACGGGGTGATCGAGAAGCACGGCAGCAAGCTGGTCTACGTCGGCAGCGGGGTGATTCGCACCAAGGACGGCGAACTGCCGGAGCGGATCGCCACCATCTTCGCCGGCATCGGCGAGGTGTTGGCCGCCTTCAGTCCGGAGGCGGCGGCGGTCGAGAAGGTGTTCGTCAACGTCAACCCGCAGTCCACCCTGCTGCTCGGCCAGGCCCGCGGCGCCGCCATCGCGGCCCTGACCCACGCCGGCCAGCCGGTGTTCGAGTACACCGCGCTCCAGGTCAAGCAAGCGGTGGTGGGCAACGGCCATGCCGACAAGCAACAGGTGATGCACATGGTGAAACGTCTATTGAGTCTGCCCGGCGAGCCGAGCGCCGATGCCGCCGACGCCCTGGCCTGCGCGATCTGCCATGCCCACGGCGGCATGGGGCTGGGTGCCCTGGTCACGGCCGGGCGGCGGGTGCGGGCGGGGCGGCTGTCGTGACCAAGGTCGCCGCAGTACCCGCCGAACCGAGCCTGGAACGCCTGGGCAATCCCTTCCTGCGCTATTTCCTGGCTACCCGGCCGGCCTTCCTGACCATCACCCTGGTCGGCGTCCTGCTCGGCTTCGCCACCGCCTGGCATGCCGGGGTGCCGTTCGACGTCGAGGCGGCCGCGCTCACCCTGGTCCTGGCCGTCCTGGCCCATGCCGGGGTGAACGTCCTGAACGACTATTACGACCATCTCAACGGCACCGACGCGGCCAACTTCGATCGCCTGTTCCCGTTCACCGGCGGCTCCCGCTTCATCCAGAACGGCGTCCTCTCGCCCGGTCAGACCCTGGCCTTCGGCCTGGCCCTGTTCCTGGCGGTGATCCTGGGCGGTCTCTGGCTGATCGGCCACAGCGGCTTCGGCCTGTTCTGGATCGGCCTGGCCGGCCTGGCGATCGGCTGGGCCTATTCGGCGCCGCCCTTGAAGCTGAACAGCCGCGGCCTGGGCGAGATCTGCGTCGCGGCCGGCTTCCTGCTGGTGGTGGCCGGGGCCGATTTCGTCCAGCGCGGCGGTTTCGATAGTCTGCCCTGGCTGGTCGGCCTGCCCTATGCCCTGGCGGTGACCAACATCCTCTACATCAACCAGTTCCCCGACCGCGCCGCCGACCTGGTGGCCGGCAAGCGCCACTGGGTGGTTCGCCTGGCGCCCGGCCAGGCCGCCCACGGCTATGGCCTGGTCCTGCTCCTGGCCCTGGGCTGGCTGCTCGGCCTGGTCGCCGGCGGCCGCCTGCCGCTCTGGAGCCTGGCCGCCCTGCTGGCGGGCTTGCCCGCCTTCAAGGCGGCCGTCGAACTGCACCGCTTCGCCGCCCTGCCGGCCCGGTTGGCCCCGGCCATCCGGGCCACCATCGCCGCCGCCCACATCCTGGCCGTGCTCCTCGCCCTGAGTTTGATAGTGGACAAACTGACATGATCGGACGCCTGACCGGCACCCTGCTGGAAAAACACCCGCCCCAGATACTGGTCGACGTGCACGGCGTCGGCTACGAGGTCGACGTGCCCATGAGCACCTTCTACAACCTGCCGGCTACGGGTGAGAAGGTCGCCCTGTTCACCCACTTCAGCGTGCGCGAGGATGCCCAGCAGCTGTACGGCTTCGGCACCGCCAAGGAGCGCGAGGTGTTCCGCACCCTGATCAAGATATCCGGGGTCGGGCCCAAACTGGCCCTGTCCGTGCTGTCCGGACTGAACGTCGACGAATTGGCCCAGGCCGTGGCCATGCAGGAGACCGGGCGGCTGGTGAAGATACCCGGGGTCGGCAAGAAGACCGCCGAGCGCCTGCTCCTGGAACTCAAGGGCAAGCTGGCCGACGCCCTGCCCACCGTGGCGGGCGGCCCCGTCAGCGTCGCCAGCGACGCCCTCAATGCCCTGATGGCGCTCGGCTACAGCGACAAGGAGGCCTTGCCGGCCCTGAAGCAGCTGCCGGAAGGCCTGAACCTGGAAGAGAGCATCCGCCAGGCCTTGAAGCTATTGGCGAAAAAATAGTCTTGCGTCCGCCCCCGGCGGGCCTAAAGGCCCCGCGGGGAATGCCGTTATCATCCAAGACCGGCGGCGATCCGGCCGAGCTTTGTCCCGCGGCTATCGTGTCGAAACCATCGGTGCGCGTCGGGCGCTTGCATTTCCGCGCGCAGGGTCTCGACGAGGAGATGACGACATGTTGGAAAACATAAAAATATCCCACCGCCTGTGGCTCATGTCCGGCCTGGCGGGCCTCCTGTTCATGACCGCGGTCGTGATCGCCTGGTACGAGTTGGCCGATGCCCGCGATTCCCTGAAACACGTCTACGAAGACAGCGCGGAAGGGCTTTATCAACTCGACCAGATCGATGGGTTGCAGCGGGAGAACTACACCCAGGTCCTGCTGGCCTTCCAGCACGATCCGGCAGGCCGCCTGGTGGCGGTGCACGACCATCCGATAAGCCTGCATTTCGAAGCCGTGGCGAAGAACCGGGAAACGATCCAGGGGCTATGGGATGCCTACATGGCGACACCCCATACCGAGAAGGAAAAGTCCCTGGTCGACGACTATCTGGCCAAGCGCAAGCTGTCCTCGGCCAAGCTGAATGCCGCCATGGACGCGATCAGGGCGGGCGACTATTCGAACGAGACCATGGCGGCCTATCTGAAGGCCGGCCGCGAGGAACGCAAGGCAGTCCAGGAGGCGCTGAACAAACTGCTGGAATTCCAGATCGAGGTCGCGCGCACGGAATACGAGCGCGCCGAGGGGCATTACTCGGAAAACAAATGGGTCTTCAGTCTCATGCTCCTGATCGGTCTGGTCGGCGTGCTCGGCACCGCCTGGGCGACCATCGGCAGGATCAAGCGCTCCCTGGGCGCGGCCGGCGCGGCGGCGCGGGCGATCGCCGCCGGCGACCTGACCTATGCCCTGCCCGAATCGGGCAAGGACGAGCTGGGCGAACTGGTCGGCCAGTTGGCCATCATGCAGGCCCTTCTGCATGAAG
>JAAXVP010000464.1 GCA_013335435.1 Thiobacillus sp.
CACAGGTTCATCTCGGCCCTTAGCTCGACGTACTTGCCGGGGCCGGAGACGCCGTCGGCGAAGGTGAGCTGGCCGGCCTCGGTCACCGGCACGTTCATGAAGAAGTTGATGTTGGGCACCAGGTCGCGCTTGCCCAGGCCGATGTCGGCGTGTTGCAGGGCGGTCAGGTAGTTGTCGCGGCAGCTGTGCATGAACTTCTTCTGCAGGGCGTAGCGCACCGTGTTGCTCTCGGCCGCGCAGGCGCCGCCCAGGGTGTCGTGGCGGCCGCAGGTGTCGGCGACGATGGAGAGCATGGGGTTGCCGTCGTCGCTGTACAGCACCGAGCCGGTGGTCAGGTAGATGCCGCCCTGGCGCAGCAGGGTCTCGGTGGCGCTGTAGTGCTCGGCAACCTCGTCGCGGTTATAGAAGATCACGTCGACGGCCTGGTTGCCCTCGCAGTCGACGATGCGCAGGGTCTGGCCCTGCTTGATTTCCAGAAGATAGGGTTCGCCGGCGGCCAAGGTGTGGTCGAGCACGGCGGTGGCCGGGTCGAGGGCGCTTTCCTGGATGCGGATGGCGGTGGCGGTGGCGGTGGCGGTGGCGGTGGCGGTCATGGCAGTATTCCCCGATACATCATCAGGCCGTCATTCCCGCGCAGGCGGGAATCCAGTGCCTTGGAAGATTTTGTGTGAACGTCCTTTGATTGGGCTGGATTCCCGCCTGCGCGGGAATGACGGTAAAAGGATTGGGCCTGGGTCATTGTCTTGTCTTCCTTACGCCAGGTAGAGCATGTCGCTGTTATGCAGGGCGCGGGCGCACTCGGGCCGGAATCCGCGGCAGTAGTCGTCGGCCGGGGCCGGACCGGAGCGCCAGACGGCGAGGCCGATCTTGTTGGCCGGGTAGGCCGGCGCCGGGTTGAGCGGATGGGGCGCGGCCGAGTAGGCGACGATCACGTCCATGTCCAGGCGCAGGTCGACATGGTCGCCGGCCTGGGCGTGGTTCTCGACGTATTTGAAGCGGCCCTCCTCGTCGACGGTCACCTTGGAGAAGAAATTGACCGGCGCCACCAGGTCGCGCTTGGCCAGGCCGTACTTGCCGATCTCGATCAGCAGGCCGTCGCGGCCGGAGCGGTACATGCCGTTGCGGTACTGCTGGTAGCGGTGCTCGCCGTATTTCTCCCGCATCAGGCGGTTGTCGAGCAGCAGGCCCAGGGGGTCGTGCCAGCCCAGGCTGTCGGCGGTGATGGAGGCCATGCTCCGGCCCATGTCGCTCATCAGGACGTGGCCCTTGGTGTAGTGGGCGGTGTGCTGGGCCTTGAGGGAGTCGGGCATGTTGTAGCGTTCCAGCTTCTCCTGGGCCGAATAGAGCACCACGGACAGGTTGGCGCCGGCATCCAGGGCGGTGATGCGCAGGGTGGTGCCGCGCGGCAGCCGGTAGGACCAGTGGCCGCCGCCGGGCACCAGATCGGAGAACAGCACCTTGGCCGGGTCGAGGTCGGGGGCGAAGGCGCGCCAGTGCTCGGGGGCGTCGATCGGCGCGCTGGCGGGCGGGTTGTCGAGTAGCAGTTCGGGATGTTCCATGACTATTCCTTGGTATCGCTTTCGGGAGCGTGCAGGGGCGGAATGACCGCCGCCAGCAGTTGCAGCCGCCCGGTGATGACGCCGCGCTGGGCCATCATCTCGTCGGCGATGGCTTGCAGCTTGTCGGCCGGCCCCTGGACCAGGATCACTTCCAGCATCTGGTCCTCGGTGAGGTGCACGTGCAACGAGCTGATCACCTCGGCGACGTTCTGGTACTGGATGTCCGCGAGCCGGCCTTGCAGGCCGCGGGTGGCGCGGTTGTAGAGCAGGGTCAGGGTGCCGGCCATGACCTCGTTGCCCAGGGTGCGCTTATGCTCGGCGAGCTGGTAATGGACCATCTCGCCGATGGCCTGGGAACGGCTGTCGTAGCCGCGGCTCTCGACCATGGCGTCGAGCTCGACCAGGAGGTCGGGGGGCAGCGAGACGCTGATCCGGCTGACGGTCTGTTCG
>JAAXVP010000005.1 GCA_013335435.1 Thiobacillus sp.
CGTGTGCGGGGCCGAAGATGGCGCCCATCACCGCCATGGCGATGCCCATGCCGTTGGCCGCCATGTCGCCCATCATGCCGGCCATCTGGGCGTTGCCGGCGCAACCGGAAGCCTGCGCGCCCTCCTTTTCGGGGACCGGACAGGCCTGGGTCTTTTCCTGCGGTGCCGGCTGGTTGTTGCAGCCCGACGCCCCGCCGCCGGACATCATCATCATGGGCATGCAGGGCCCCATGCCGGCCTGGGCGGGGGCGACGGAAGAAAACAGTGCGACGGCGGCAAGCGCGGCGGCGGATTTGGTCAGTGCGTTCATGGTGGACTCCAGTCAGGTTGAACCCCGTCGATCACGGGTGGAGTCATCGTGCGCGCCGGCCGCAAGCGGCGGATTTCCGGGCTGTGGTAGAGATGTAACCAGGTGTTACTGGTAGGAAACAACCAGCAGAATCCAGACTACGCCGGCCCAGAGTCGAACATCACAGCAGCTGGCCTTCCCGCAACGCAACGTCGTGGATCGGCAGATGCATCAGGTTCGGTGCGCTCAACACCACATCCACCTTGCGGCCATGCATCAGGCGCGACACCTTGGCCGACAGTCGGGCGGCCAGCAGGGCCGAATTTTCGACCGGCTCCGGCAGTTCCAGGAAGAGATCGAGATCGCCGCCATGCGCCGAGTCGTCGAGGCGCGAACCGAACACCCGCACGCGCGCCTGAGCACCGGCCACTTGCCGCGCGGCTTGGCGGATCGCTTGGGTTTGGGCTTCGGTCAGGCGCATGAGACGGTCAATCAGGCTGGATAACGATTTGATTGGACTGCCAAATTGGACGCCGAACAGGCATGTCCGATCCCGGATTCTGCCCCGGCGCCCACTTCCGGGTTACGCATTCTTACAGCCATCAATGACCATGGCTCTGCCAAGGAATCATTTCTCCCTCGGTACGAGCCCGAATCGAAAGGGCATTGCCTTTGAGGACTCCGTCTTCGGTCTCTGCTTCAATTTCCAGCTTTCCGGGATCGGTCACCACCAGAGGGCTAAATGACATGATGGCCATAACGCCCATGCGCTTCAGCTCAAGCTTATTATCCGGCGGCGTCAAATCGGCAATACCGACATCCATCTCGGCTATGGTTTCTCCATTTAGATGAGCTCGCAGGACAAACTTTGTGAACGGGTTGTCAATTGGAGTGGTGACACGAACCTGTGCACACAGCTTGGGCAGCACTGCCGGCAATTTATCGACGATGAGCTCTTCTGTGTAGCACCCCATAAGGGAATACTTGTTGCCTACTTCTTGACGAACGTCATCGCAGAACTGTGCGACGAGAAGGCGTTGTTCGCTCATTTTGAATTGGCCCGCGTAGCTAGTTGATTTCGGATGGCCTGGAATGCCAGAACCTCATCAACCCCAAGTGCTTGCGCGATACGAGAGATCACGTCAGTGCGTGGATCGTTTTGCCCACGCTCAATCTTGGCGATGTGAGGCTGGCTAGTTTGAGCTTTCATGGCAAGTTGCACCTGCGACAATCCAGCAGCCAGACGCAGGGCGCTCAGGGTGATCGGCTCAGATCCGTAGACCGTTGCAGCCATGTTTTTTCTGGCTTCGGCCATCCGGCCAGCCATGTCCGAGTCCGCCTCCACTTCTTCCAGGAACGAGTCGAAACTGGAGGTGTTTGGCAGCGGTAATGGACGAGGAGGACCGAACTCACGGTACACCACTCGCGATGGCGAGGCTGTCGGCGTGTTAGAGGGCACGCCAATCGGCAAAGATTCTTTTTGCGAGATCGCTGCTGAGGTTGTCATAGTCGAAAGTGTCTTTGTGAACTACGGCAAGAACGCATATTTGGCGCGTCTGCCAGTGATATCCGTAAACGACTCGGTACACAGTTGCGGGAGAGTCCAACATCCTGAAACGCCACAGGTTACCTATACCCTTTGCACTTTCCCACGGCTTCAAGCTCAGTCTGACAGTGCCTACGACATTGTTGCCGTATGTCGTCATCAGGTCGATAGCTCGTGGATCCGCCTGAATCTGCTCCAGGGCAACAAGCACTGCTGCAACAGCACTCGGATCTATCGCCTTGATCGCCCGAAGATCCTGCTTGGCATGGTCGTGGATGTCTATGTGCATTATATGCAATTTGATATTAAAGAAAACCTCTTGCAGGAAGTTCCAGCTTTGCTTGGCTCAACATCGCCATCCATATGCAATCTTGAGCCTACGGTTGCCCGTAAACCTACAGCCTCACCCGCACGCCCCCACCGCCCCACACGCCGTGCAGAAATCGCAGCCATCCTTGCGGATCACCGTCTCGTTGCCGCACTCCTTGCAGCGCTTGCCCTTCATCGCCGGCATGGCGGCGGGGGCCTGGCCGGCCGGGGCGGGGGCTTCCAGGATGCCCATCTGCTGGATCGGCTGGCCGTCTTCGGTCAAGAGGCCAAGCATGGCGTAGCGGTGGATGATGAGCTGGGCGACGTAGGCCACCGTCGACGGCCAGGTCTGGCTCTTCTCGGAACCCGGGATCTTGGCCATGAAGTCGCCCAGCGGCTCCTGGTAATTCAGCAGCTTGCGCAGCTTCATGCCGATCCAGGCCGGGTCGATCACCCGCATGTCGAGCGACAGCAGCTTGCACAGGCCGTCCAGGGCGCGCGGGTAGTCGCCCGACAGCCAGACCGAATAGGGCCGGGTGACGCCGTCAGGCAGGGTGATCTCCTTCAGGCCGAGGACGAAGTCGTCCTCCGAGGCCGGGTTGAGCACGTCGACGGTCCAGGACAGGGTGCCGTCGGTGCCGGTCTTGGGCTCCTTGTGGCTGAACAGGACGTCGATCAGCGGGCTTGGGCCTTCCACGTTGAGGGCGCCGATCTGTTCCAACCGCCACTGCACGATCTGGGCCAGGGCCGCGACCATGCTGGGCACCGAGCGCAGTTCGCCATGGGGCGGGAAGGGAATGAAGCAGGCGTCGTCGCCGCGGGTCTTGGCCAGGGATTCCAGCTTCAGTTTCAGCCAGGCGCGGTCGTTGGCGCGCATGTCCATGGACAGTGACTTGGCCAGGGCGCCGAGGCCGCGCGGCTGCTCGGCGCCGTTGACCCAGAGCTCGAACGGCCAGGCCTTGCCGCCGCCGTTCTCCACATGGCCGACGAAGATGGCGAAGCTGCCGTGGGGCGATTCGATCATGTAGCTCCAGGCCATGTTGCCGCCCGGCAACTTGGGCCGGCCGGGCCACTTCAGCGATTCCAGCACCGGGGCGGGGACGTTCTTGATCTCGATGCGGCGGTTCACGTCGCTGATCTGGAAGTCCTGCGGCGCGGCCTTTTCCTTCTCGACCGAGAGCACGCTGCCGAGCACGGCGTTGGGCCGGTAGGTGGTGATGCCCTTGAGGCCGGCCTTCCAGGCGGCGCTGTAGAGCTCGGAAAAATCGTCGAACGGATAGTCGCCGGGCACGTTGACGGTCTTGGAGATGGCCGAGTCGACGAACGGCGCCACCGCAGCGACCATCTGCATGTGGTCCAGGGCGGAGATCTCCAGGGCGGTGACGAAGCTGGCGGGCAGGCGCTCCATGTCGCCGCCCTGGTCGCGGTAGATGCGGTAGGCGTGGTCCTCGACCTGGTATTCCTTGTGGCCGCCGTCCGGCATGCGCTTCTTGCGCGTGTAGTACCAGGAGAACGGCGGCTCGATGCCGTTGCTGGCGTTGTCGGCGAAGGCCAGCGAGATGGTGCCGGTGGGGGCGATGGAGAGCAGGTGCGAGTTGCGGATGCCATGCTCGCGGATATCGGCCTTGAGCTCGGCCGGCAGGCGCGAGGCGAAGGTGCTGCCGGAGAGATACAGGTCGGCGTTGAAGAGCGGGAAGGCGCCGCGTTCCTTGGCCAGCTCGACCGAGGCCTTGTAGGCCTCGTTGCGCATGAACTCGGCCGCCTTGCCGGCGAAGATGCGCGCCAGGTCGGTGTCGTAACGCAGGCCGAGCATGACCAGGGTGTCGCCCAGGCCGGTGAAACCGAGGCCGATGCGGCGCTTGGACTGGGCCTCATTGTTCTGCTTGTCGAGCGGCCAGGCGGTCAGTTCGAGGACGTTGTCGAGCATGCGCACGGCCGTGGCGACGGTCTTGGCCAGGCCGGCGAAGTCGAACTCGGCCTCGGCCAGGAAGCCCGACTTGACGAACCGGGTCAGGTTGATCGAGCCCAGGCAGCAGCAGCCGTAGGGCGGCAGGGGCTGTTCGCCGCAGTTGTGGGCGTACAGGCCGTTGGCGTCGAAGGCATTGATGCCAGGCACCTGTACGTCGTAGACATCTTCCACCCCCGCCGGAACCACGGCCTCGACGCGGGCGGTAAAGCGCTCGCGGTTGAGGGTGCGCTTGTAGCCGGCGAGCAGGGCATCCAGTCGACCGGCCTTGTCGCTATCGGAAAAACCGATCCGGTCACGGAAACCCAGCAGATTCTCGCCGCTGACCACCAACTCATGCTGGGCGCGGGTGGCATAGTCGGCCCGGCCGCCCTTGCCATCCGGCAGGCTGGCGCGGCCGGCAACCCGGCGATCGCGATAGACGGAGGACGCGATACCCAGGCGCAGCAGCATGCGCTGGACAGCCAGCAGGTTGTCGAGGTCCGACTGGGCCAGTCGCACGGACACCCCTTTTGCCTGGCTGCCCTGGACCGAGCCATCGGTATCGAAAAAACCGCGCAGGAAGCCGCGATAAAACTCGCTGGAACACTGTTCCATGCGCGCGGTTACGACCTTGTTGCCCGATTCGATGCCAAGCTCAAAGGCCAGATCGCGGATGGCCGCGGTCGAGAGCCGGTATTCACCCCGGCCGGCCACCTCGGACCATCCGGTGAAATCAGCCCGATGCGGCAAGGCGCGCGCAGCGGCCAGAGCTTCGGCCATCATGGCCTGAACACCGACAGGAAGCGTAGCGGCGGCGCCGTTTGCCTCCGCCGCGTTACGCCAGACCGAAAGGACGGCGGCCTCCTTGTTGATGGTGCCATCGCCAAGCAACAACCCCATCAGGTAGCCCTCGTGACGACCATGGCTACCTGACCATGCGCCATTGCCACGGTGATCGTTGATCAGTATGCGGTCGCCTGCCTTTAGCTCGCCGGCCGCACACCACTCCGTTTCGGTGCGATAGCGGGTAAATTCGGTCACCCGCCGCACGCGATGGTCCGTCGTGAGCTTGAGGCGGTAGCCCTCGCTGGTGACAAGCTGCATGACCGGCTTGGTGGCGGTACGGAAGAAACCCTGGGAACCGGTGGCGTGGTCGATGCCGTCGACCCTGGCCAGGAACGGCCGGCCGATCAAGTCGCTCACCTGACGCGGACCGTCGGCGGTATGTACCCAGGTATCCGCACTGACGCACGGGTTGGTGGCCTCGATGGTTTCGCAGTAGCCGAGGTTGTTGTCCTTGTTGATGCGGTCGATGAACAGCACGCCCGGCTCGGCATGGTCGTAGGTCGAATGCATGACCTGGGCCCACAGGTCGCGCGCCTTCACCTTCCGATACACCCAGAGGCCGTCACCGCGCTGGTAGGCCCCGGCGGCCTTCTGCTCCTCGCCCGGCTCGGCCTTGTGGCTGAGTTCGACGTCGCCGTCGTCCTGGACCGCCTGCATGAAGGCGTCGCTGACGCCGAGCGAGATGTTGAAGTTCTTCAGGTCGCCGCTGTCCTTGGCGTGGATGAAGTCCTCGATGTCCGGGTGGTCGCAGCGCAGCACGCCCATCTGGGCGCCGCGCCGGGCGCCGGCCGACTCCACGGTCTCGCAGGAGCGGTCGAACACCCGCATGTAGGAGATCGGGCCGCTGGCGCGCGACTGGGTACCCTTGACCAGGGCGCCCTTGGGCCGGATGGTGGAGAAGTCGTAGCCGACCCCGCCGCCCCGGCGCATGGTCTCGGCGGCCTCTTCCAGGGCGTTGTAGATGCCCGGCTTGCCGTCGTTGATACCGGAGATGGCGTCGCCCACCGGCTGCACGAAGCAGTTGATCAGGGTGGCCTGGAGTTCGGTGCCGGCGGCGGAGTTGATCCGCCCGCCGGGAATGAAGCCGGCCTCCATGGCCTCGAAGAAGCGGCGTTCCCAGACCGCACGGGCTTTCTTGTCCTCGACCGCGGCGAGCGCGCGGGCGACCCGCATGCGCACGTCGGTGACGTTCTTCTCGGTGCCCTTGGCGTACTTCTCAAGCAGGACTTCGGTGGAAATATCCTGCTCGGCCAGTTCCGGAAACAGCGCTTCTTGCATCGTTTTATCTCCCTTGCTCGATTACAACCAAGGCGGCAACCATACACTACATGTAGCGGCGCACGCCAGCGCAAAACACCATATGCATGGTTTATGCCAGGTCAGGGAGTAAACCTGCTCAGCGCCCGTCAGGACTGGATTTCGGCCACCACGGGGGTGTGGTCGGAGGGGCGTTCCCAGGTGCGCGGGGTACGGTCGATGCGGCAATTTGTGCAGGCGGCGGCGAGTTCTTCCGTAACCAGGATATGGTCGATGCGCAGGCCGAGATTGCGCCGGAACCCGCCCTGGCGGTAGTCCCACCAGGAATAGGCCTTGTCGTCCTGGTCGAACAGGCGGAAGGCATCTTTCAGCCCTTGGCCGAGCAGGTCGCGGAAATGCTCGCGCTCGGGTTCCGAGCACAGCACCTGGCCGGCCCAGGCCACCGGGTCATGGCAGTCGCGGTCTTCCGGGGCGATGTTGAAGTCGCCCAGCACGGCCAGGCGGGGATGCGCGGCCAGTTCGTCCTTCAGCCAGCCTTGCAGGGCGTGGAGCCAGGCCAGCTTGTACTGGTATTTGTCGGAGTCGACGCTCTGGCCGTTCGGGATATACAGGCAGATCACCCGGGTACCGTCCACCGTGGCGGCCAGCACCCGCTTCTGCTCGTCCGGGAAGCCCGGGATGCCCATCACCACGTCGGTCGCCTCGGTCCGGCTCAGGATGGCGACGCCGTTGTAGGTCTTCTGGCCGGAAAACACCGACTTGTAGCCGGCCGCGGCCAGTTCGGCGACCGGAAAGGCCTCGTCCACCGTCTTGGTTTCCTGCAGGCAGACCACGTCGGGCGCTTCGGTCGCCAGCCAATCGAGCAGGTGGGGCAGGCGGACTTTCAGGGAGTTGACGTTCCAGGTGGCGATTTTCATTCTACTCGTAACATGATGTTATTTATGACGATACGTTTCTTGGACACACCCAAGGACACAATCCCAAACAACTGCCGTTTCGATCTTCACCACACGTCGAAGTAATCGCATGGATCTCGAGCGAAGAAACCAACTCAGCGGCTTCCGGATAAGAAACAACCATATCAGGCCCATTTCTTCCGCACCATTATTTGATGCCGCCGCCGGGGCGATCACACCGTGGACCTCTCCACTAATGCCTGAATTCTTCCCAGCACGACCAAGTAACGAGCACTGCCGTGCAATTAACGAAGCCCAAAACGATGCGTTCTCCAACCGCAGGCCTTCGTTCTCGCAACTATGTCCTATTCCTGTTATGGCCACGTCGAAGTTCACTGACCTGCACGTGCTTGGGGCTTAACCCGTCTTTCAGAATCTTGAGCGCCGGCGCGGTATCCCGGTCACCGCACAGGAAAATGTCCAGGGCGATGAAATCGCGTTCCGGCCAAGTGTGCAGGCTGATGTGGGATTCCGCCAGGATGGCCACGCCGGTGATGCCGCCGCCATCGCCGAAACCGTGCAGGCGTACCTCCAGAACCCGTGCGCCGCAGGCCTCGGCCGCCGCCCGCAGCAGGGTTTCGACCTGATCGAGGCCGGTGGGCTGGTGGGCGCCCCAAAAGTCGATGAGCAGGTGCAGGCCGGGAGCGTGGTTTTCGTTCATGTCTTCGCCGAATTGAAAAATAGGATGGCCTTCCAGGGAGTATTCGCCACGCCCATGCGCCAGATGTAGGCATCCAGCAGGTAGTGGGTGATCTGGGGCAGCGCCAGGAGGGGAACCAGCCAAGTCAGCAGGGTGGGGCTGTCCAGGCCGGGCAGATGGGCGAAGGTTGGGAATAGCACCGCATGCTCGCGCCATACCAGACCGTCCCAGAGCCCCTCTTCCAGATAGGCGATCAGGAACAGCAGCGCCAGGTAGATCGGGGCGAACCTCGCCTGGAACAGGCGGGCCACCGGCAACAGGTAAGCGGTGCATCCACGATCGTGCGCCTGCTGGTTGCGGCCGTAGATCCAGATCAGGGCGATGTAGGGCACGCCGTGGGCAATGACGTTGGTGGCGGTGAAGGCCAGATCGTTGTCGAACACCAGGATGCCCACGTACCAGGACAGCGCCGTACCCAGCAGCATGAGGTTCTTGGGCAGGTTCAGCACGCCACGCCGCAGTCCGTACACAGTCTCCTTGGCCATATAAACCGCCAGCATGGCCACATAGACCCAGCCTGCTGCCGCCGCCACGGCCGGCGCGTCGAAGGCCAGGAAATCTCCCGGCACGAACCAGTCGAACTGACGTGGACCGCAATGCCAGGCAATCAGGGGATAGAGCGTGGCGGCATAGATCAATGCCTGGTCCAGACGTTTGGCCCAGGCGGGGTCCGCGTATTCGGCACGCCGGTAAATCATCAGGAAACCATATTGTTGGCGTACGAAGTGAAACGCCGCCAGATAGGCCAGGGTGCGCCAGAACACCATGTCCCCCAGCCGGTAGAGCACCACCCCAAGCACGAAGCCGATCAGCGGCGTCAACACATAAAGTGCTTGATGCGAGCGCAGCTCCCCCCGGTCGAGGTAGGTGCGGAATATCGTGCTCCAGACGTGGCCCACATCCACCCCGACGATGAGCAGCAGCCAAAGCAACGGGGGCGTCTCGGCGATGGCTTCGACCGAATCGCCCAGGACCAGCACCAAGCCCGTGACGAGGAAGGCGGGTGCCAGGATGAAGGCCGAATCCAGGCCGGCGGAATGGATCCAGGGTTGCTTCATGCCCTTGCCCCCAGATGGTCGAGGACGCCTTCGGCGGCCTTGACGCCGTAGGTGTAGGCCTCCTCGAAGATGGAAATCCCGGCCATGTCCGAATGGGCGAAGAAGATGGGGGGATGCTGCCGCAGGGCCTGCCGGCGCGCCTCGCCCCAGATGAAACCGGGATGGGGGCGGATCATGGCGTGGCCCCACAGCCTGAGGTCGATACGCCGGATGGCGCCCTCCAACTCGGGGTGGAGCCGCAACACCTCCGCATGGATCAAGGACTTCCATGCCTCCGCGCCGCGCGCCAGGGCCTGCTCGCGGGCCGCAGGGGGAGGAAGGTGATCCAGCGGCCAGTACCAGGTAATGACCGTCCGGCGCGGCCGCATCGCCAGGCCCTGATGGGTGGCCACCACATAACCGAGCATGGGGCTGCCATATACCACGTTGTCCCAGGCCAGTTCGGCACCGGGCCCGGCAGGCAGGCGATCCAGCGTGAGGTTGGCGACCAGCCAGGGCGAATACCGGAAATCGCGGTCGTCGATGCCCAAGCGGTCGCTGCGCACGATGCGCCGGGCGACGAAGCGCGGCACGGCCAGGACGACGGCGCGGGCATGCACCCTCAGCACCCGGTTTTCATCCGGCAGGAAGAGGTCGGTGGCCGGCCGTTTACCGTCCTGAACCCGCACCGCCAGGGCGCGGGTGCGGATACGATCGGCGATGGGCGCGCGCAGTTTGTCGACCAGCCAGCCGTTGCCTTCCGGCCAGGTCAGCACGGTGTCGCTTTCCGCGTTGGCGGCGCGGCCGGAGCGGGAGGCGAAGTAGTGGATGCCGGCCCAGGCGGACACCTCGTCCAGGCCGGCGCCGTAATCGTCGCGGCAACTGTAGTCGAGCAGCCAGCGCAGGTGCTCGCCCCGGTAGCCCTCCCGGTCCAGCCATTTCCGGAAAGAGATCCGGTCGAGCGTGCGTAGGTCCGGGTCGGCGGAACTCGCGTCGATGGGGATGGCGAAGGCTCGACGGCCGTCCTTGCCGCGCAGGTTCTTGAATGCCGCCATCCGGTCGAAGAAGCGCCGGTATTCGCCGTGCTCCTCGGCACTTACACCCAATTGCGGCAGCAAGCCGTCCTGCCACTGGCCGTGCATGAGTAGACGTTCATCGGGATCGGCGCAGAGGGCGTAATCGTCGTAAACGGGTAACCCCGCCGGGTCGTAACCGGTAATGACGCCTAGCCGCTCGAACAGATGCCGCACCGCCACCGACTCCTCGCTCGGCAGGGGCACGTAATGGGCGCCCCAGGGGTAGGCGGAAATTTCATTCGCGCCGGCGCGGGAGTGGCCACCCACGGCGTCTTCCATTTCCGCCAACAAGAAGGACACGCCGGCATCGTGCAGGCGCAGCCCCGCCGCCAAGCCGCTAATGCCGCCCCCGACGATGAGCACGTCGGTTTCCAGCGTCTGCGTCGGCTCCGGGACGTCGCCTGTGCGCAAACGGTGGCCCAACGTGGCATCCGCGCCCAGCAGGGCACCCGGAATGGGTGGGGGTGCGTGCCGGGACCACGACCACCCCGCCAGTGCGGCGGAACCGGCCAGGCCGGACGCGCCCAACAGCCAGCGGCGGCGCGCGGGCGACCGGGGCTGGCTCATTTGCCGAACCCCATCCGTACGGCCGCCATGGCGAAGGCGAAGACGAATCCGTAGGCGAAGGACTCCAGGCGCAGTGGCTCCTTGCCCCGGCTGCGCATGCGCGCGCCGATCAGAGCCATCATCAGGCCGGCGCACAACGGGGTCAGGAACAGGTTGAGCCAGCGGGCGGCGGCGCCGTGGACGAACAGTTCCGGAAACACGAGCAGGCTGATGCCGCCGGCCACCGTGCCGAACAGGGCATGGCCCAGAGTGGCCAACCAGGGATTGATGGGGCCGCGCCGGAACGGCTCGCGCACACTGCGTAGGCCCACTTCAGCCAGCAGTTCGAAAACCGCCTGGAGGGCGATTTCCAGTATGGCCTGAAGCAGGTAAGCGAGGATTTCCGCCAGGATTTCCATGTCGGCTACCAGACGGTCTGGTAGGCCCCCCATTCCTCGTCGAAGTAGCGCACCAACACCTGGTTGTCGAGCCGCTGCACACCGCTGTCGACATAGGCCATGTCGGCCGGGAAATGCAGCATGCGTTCGGTTTCCTCCACGCTCACGTAACGCAGCCCGTCGGGATAGCGTTGCGGCGGCGACCAGTGTCCCCGGCTGGCGAGCAGGTAGCCCCACTCGCCGAAGGCCGGCACATAGGCATGGTAGGGGGTGACTTGGTAGCCCGCCGCCGCCAGGGTGTTGCGCACGCACCAATAGGACTTGCGTGCCACCAGCGGCGAGGTGCTTTGCACGACGATGCGGGTCTCCGCATGGGTCAGCCCGTGCAGGGCCCGATAGAAGCTCAACGAATAGAGCTTGCCGATGGAGTAGTTGGAAGGGTCCGGCAAGTCGATGACGATGGCGTCGTAGGGCGGCATGCCGGCTGCCGCCGACTTGCGCACCCAGAGGAAGGCATCCTGGTTGATGATCCGCAACCTGGACGACTTGAGGGCATCGCCGTTCAACGCCGTGAGCAGTTCATTGCCGGAAAACAGCCGGGTCATGGCCGGGTCCAGGTCGACCAGGGTGACGTGTTCCACCGCCGGATATTTCCATATTTCGCGTAGCGCCAGGCCATCGCCGCCGCCGATGATCAGCACGCGCCGAGGCCGGTCCAGCGACGCCAGTGCCGGGTGCACCAGTGCCTCGTGATAGCGGTATTCGTCCAGGCTGGAAAATTGCAGGTTGCCGTTGAGGTAAAGGCGCAGGTCCCGGCCGGCCCGGGTCAGCACGATGCGCTGGTAGGGGGTGGACTGGGCGTGGATCACCCTGCCCGGATAGGTGGCCGCTTCCGCCGTGCCGGTGATGTCCTCGGCATGGATGAACCCCGCCAGCAGTGCCAGCAGGACCACGAAGGCCATGCCGCGCTGCGGCCGGGCGCCGGGGATGGCGTCCGGGACCGCGTAAAGAAGCCACAGGGCCACCAGCACGTTCATCATGCCGAACAGGAAGCCGGTCTGGATCAGGCCCAGGTGGGGCACCAGCAGGAGGGGGAAAAGGATGGAGGCGAACAGGGCGCCGGCGTAATCGAAGGTGAACACCCGGGAGACCAGGTCGCTGAACTCGAAACGGTCCTTGAGGATGCGCAGCAGCAAGGGGATTTCGATGCCCACCAGGATGCCCACGGCGAGGACGTCGGCATAGAGGATGACGCGGAACGATTCCACCCGCTCGAAGACCAGGAACAGCAGGGCCGCCGAGCCGCCGCCCAGGGCGCCGACCAGGATTTCCACCTGTACGAACACGGCCACCAGATTGCGCCGGACATAGCGCGACAACCAGGAACCGATGCCCATGGCCGAAAGGTAGGCGCCGATGATGGTGGAGAACTGGGTGACCGAATCGCCCAGGAGATAACTCGCCAGGGTGCCGGCGATCAGCTCGTACACCAGCCCGCAGGTGGCGATGACGAAGACGGAGACGAGCAGCAGGAAGGCCAAGGGGGTGCCTATCGAAGTCCGGCCGGCGGCCGGACTCCGCCGCGGAACAGGATGATGGCGCTCTCGCCGGTCTCACCCATGCACGGCCGCGCTGATGATGATGGCGATCCCCAGCATCACCGCGCCCAGGAACACGGCCAGGGCGATGTTCTGTTTCTGGGTAAGCTCATCCCAGAGATCGACCTTGGGTGTGAAAAACTCCAGGATGCCGAAGCAAAGCGCGAAAAACCCCACGCCCACGGCGGAGAACAGCACGGCGTTGAGGACGAATTTCCACTGGACGGGGTCTTCCATGAGAGCTCCTATTTGTGGCTGACCTGGCCGCTGGCGGACCGGCTGGCCGGGTCGGTGTCGTTAAAAAGGCTGGAAACCATGTAGCCCCGGTAATTGGCCCAGGCCATGCCGGCTACCAGGCAAAGGGCGAGGATCTGATACAGGCGAGGCGGTTTATTCATCATCGTTGCTTAATGAATTCTTGATGCTGGCGTAGCCCTCCGGCATGTAGTCGCTTTCCGACCAGCGCGCGTATTCGAAACCGTGATGGCGCAGCCAAAGAAACGCGGGGTAAGGCAGCAGGGCCAGCAATAGGGCGAACCAGTTGGACCAGATGGGGGTGTCGCGCAATACCCGCACGCTGAAGGTCTGCTTGCCGGGCCGCCCCAGCTGGAAATCCCCCGCGTCCGGCTCCAGGACGAGCCGGTACTGGCCGCCGGGCACGGCCGAGAAACAGTTCGAGGCCTTGGTATCGCCCTCGCTCCAGTGTTCCCCGCCATCGTAGCCGGAGTAGTACTCCATGCCCTGGAGCAGGTTGCGGCGTTCCAGGGTGGCTTCATTGACCAGGGTCGCGCTCAGTTCCGCCCAACTGTTGTTGAGTACCGCCTGGCTCTCAAGGCAGACGTTGGCGCTTTCCTTTTGCAGGACGAAAGAATGGCTTACATGGGTCCGGTCGGGGCTTTCTGTCGTGGCATCGAAGGTATCCACAAGAGCCTGCTGGCCGGATGCGCTGTAAACCTGGGCAAACTGGATGGCAGTGGCCACCAGCGTCGCCAGCAGGGCCGCGCGCAGCACACCGGGCAGGCGCCGGGCGAACGACGAGGGCTGGTTGGCCGCCACGCCACGCGGCGGCGGCATCTTGCCAGGGTCGATGGCAAAGGCGGCGGCGATTTCCTCCTGGCTGACATAAACGCCCAGGGCGGTGTTCGTCTCATCCTTCCCCTTCTCCACCGACAGGATGTAGGGCGGCGCGATGGAATCGCTGACCTGTGCCGTATCACCCTTCTTCACACGCCAGTAGAACTCCCCCAGCACGTAGTCCACCCTGGCCTCGCCCGTGAAGAAGCGGGCGAAACTGGCCTCCGCCGGCAGGGCCATGCCGCTCTTGATCACCCGATATAAGGTCCAGTGGCCTTGCGCCTGAGCCAGGAAGCGGAAGCCGTGACGCGGGTTGAACAACAGGTACTCCTCCCAGGCGTATCGGCCCTCCTGGGCGGAACCGCTGCTGCGTTCCTGGTAGCCGATAACCTCCCAGGGAGTCCCCTCTAGGCTGGCTCGGGTACCCAGGGGAATGAGCAGGGGGCGTTGGCTTTCCCAGGCCTTATTCAGGACCTTCACGTCTTCCCGCGCCACGTCCAGCAAGGAGCCGCATTGGCTGCACGCCGCGTTGACGCTGTGGCCAACCGCGCGCAGTGTGATGGCGCCGCCGCAGACCGGACATTGCATGACTTGCGGCCGGCCGGCCGGCGAGGCCGATGGCACCGGGATTTCCGGCTCGGCCATCTACCAGCCCTCCAGCGGACGGGTATTTTCCAGCTTCAGTTCATCCCAGCCGGCATAACGCCCCTGATACAGACGCCCTTCGTTCTGGTGGATTTCCAGGCTGGCGAAACCGCCCGCGCCTTCCAGGTCGATGGCCAGCGCCTTCCGGCCCCGGTTGGCGAGGAAAGGCAGTTCGCCCTCGCTACCCAGGCAGATGGTATGTTTGACGTCCACCACTTCCCAGGCCCGTTCGCCCACGTTCACGCGCTCGCCCGGCTTGGGTTTCCAGGTGGCGAGATCGCGGTTGATCACGGGGCGGCCCTCATGTTCCAGCGGCCGTTCGAAGCAGGCGGCGAAGAAGCCCTGGGCTTCCGCCAGCCAGCCCTTGCGAGCGTCTTCGGTGACCATGAACCACTCGTTCCAGGTGCCGTCCTGCCAGCCGATCTTCACCCGGCCCAGCAAGGAGAAGCCGACGCCGTCCAGCACGCCGCGGGTACCGATCTGGAAAGGACTCATGTCCGGCGGCAGGGCCGCCATCTTGCCGAACGCCTCCACATCCACGTCGCGGCGCAGGATCATGCTTTTGCAATGGTTACAGACGGCGTAGACCGAGATGCCGGAATGGAACTCTCCCGGTGCGCCGCAGGCTGGGCAAGTGTATCCGTGCATGGACCGGGCTTACTGGATGCGGCCCAGCAATTCCGTCTTCTTGGCCTCGAATTCGGCCTGGGTGATCAGGCCCTTGGCGAGCAGGTCGCCGAGTTTCTCGATCAAGGCAATAGGATCCTCCTGGGCCGGGCCGGCGGTCGCGGCGGCTGGCGGGGTTGCCGTCATGGCCTGCCCCATTGCTTGCGCCATGGCCAGCCCGGCCCCCATGCCGGCGCCGATCCCGGCGATGCCGCCGGGGTTCTCGGCCGCCAGGGGGATGGCATCGGCGGTCTGGAAGCGGGTGTATTGCCCCAGGTCGCCCACGATGCGCTGGGAGGCGGCCCGGTCCAGGTGTTTTTCCAACTCCTCCGGCAGGGACAGGCTTTGCAGGAAGAAGGTGGCCAGCTCCAGCCCATACTCACGGAAGGCCGGGGCGACGGCCTCCTTGAGCCGGTTGGAGAACTCGGCCTGGTTGGCGGCCATGTCCACGAAGGCCACGGCGCTGCCCCCGAGGAAACTGCCCAGGGCGGTGAGGATGATGGCCCGCAGCTGGCCGTCCAAGTCGTCCACGGTATAGCGCGCCGCCGTACCGGACAGCTTGCGCCAGAAAGGCTCCAACTCGGCGATGCGAAATGAATACGTGCCGAACGCGCGGATGCGCAGCGGACCGAACTCCTTGTCGCGCACCGTGATGGGCTGGGTGGTGCCCCATTTGCGGTCGATCTGCTCGCGCAGGCTGAAGTAATAGACATCCGACTTGAAGGGCGACTCGAAGAACTTGTCCCAGTTCTTCAGGTAGGTCAGCACCGGCAGGGTCTGGGTGGTGAGCGTGTAGGTGCCGGCGTCGAACCGGTCGGCGAAGCGGCCCTCGTCTATGAATACGGCCTGTTGGGTCTCGCGCACCACCAGTTGCGCCCCGTTCTGGATTTCCATGTCGGCCATGGGGTAGCGCCAAGCCAGAACGCCCGGCTCATCTTCCGTCCACTGGATGACGTCGATGAACTGTTTGGCGACAAAATCGAACAGGCCCATGAATTCTCTCCCTATCGGTTTCTTGGTATTGCCGGCACCAACAATGCCGGCACGGGAAATCCTACCGGAACTTATTGCCTGCGCCCAGTACCGCAGGCCGGTACGGAATCGCACCGCATCGACCGGCAAATCGCATTGGACTCAGCCCCGGCCGCACACTGCTCACCGGGGGCGGATCGCTCAGCAGCCATCGGTTTGGAAGCTGTGAATTAGATTACTTTGATGTCGGACTCAACAGCCGGGCACAACGCCCGGATACGCAGACTCTTTGGCGAGGAGGTTCCGGCTGCCGTCGCGATCACACCGCCCGGATTCCTCTTGACGACGGAACCCGCAACAAGCCCAACGATGGCGCGCCACCGCACGCTCATGGGTAGTGGAATTCGCCGATCAGGATCAGTTCGCCGGCGTTGCGCAACGGCACGGTGAAGAACTGCTTCTTTTCGCCGGGTGTGTTTTCCTGCGAAATGACCGTGACATTGGCGACGGTTATTTCGCCCTCGCCGTCGCCACGCCCGTAATAGTTCACATACACCAGATAGGCGCCGGGCAAGGGGGCCGGCATCGAGAAGATCTCCGGGCCATAGCCGGTGGTGACATCCACATCGAGCGCGCCGCCATTGTCGAGCACGCGGTTGCCGTAGAAGGCGTGGCCTCCGTCCGGGGTGACGACGTGCAGATCGAGATCGGTGCCGTCGGTGTCCCAGGCCAGTACGACGCGCAATCGGCTTTGCGCGCGGCCGCCGTAGGATTCATGAAACTGGACGCGCCGGCTTGCGCCGCCCGGCGCGCGCAGTTCGACGCTGTTGCTACCCCGGCCGAAGCTGTAAGGACGCGAGAAACTGCCGTCCGATTCGATCCGTTGCGGCAGTGCCACACCGTTGACGATCAGGGTCGCCGGTGCCCGGCCGGGCTTCTTCGCCTGGGCGATGCGCCCGGCGATCAGCCCCGCGCGCGACTGGCCTTCCGGCACCGATACCACCACTGCCGGGTAGTTGACCGGCTGGCTGTAGCGCACGTTCTGCCCCTCGCTGTTGCGCCAGCCACCGATCGGCGCGGTGATTTCGACATCGGCCGCGCTGGCGGTCGCGCTGAAGAGCAGACTCAGTAGGATCGTAGCAGTGCGCATGGCGGGTCGCCTGTTCAGGATGGTGAAGGAATGAGGATCATGGCTGCCCCTCGACTTGCAAGCGCCGCGCCGTGGCTTCGATGAAGCCTTCGTCGAGGCCGCGCGGATGCTGTTTGAAGGCGAGGTGCAGATATTCGTGGGCCAGGGTCAGGCGCGCCTCGCGGTCGTCGAGTCCGCGCGCGTAGATTCGTCCGCGTTCCAGGTCGGCATAGGGGTTGCCTTGACGCAGGCGGCAAACCGCCGGCGCGGGAACGGGCTCGAAGCCGTCTTCGCCGGCCAGCGCGCGCTGCCATTGCCTCAGTCGGGCACTCAGCCAGTGTTCCGCCCCGGCCAAATGCTCGCAGTCGGTCGCCAGCGGGCTGTCGGTGGAAACCAGGCTGGCGCGCGGAAAAGCGCCGGCGAGGATCCGGTCGAAAGGCTCGCCCCGCTGCGCCCGCGCCTCGGCCTCACGCCAGGCCAGGCGGTTCGGGCCGGGCTGGTCGAGGTGGTATTGAACCGGCACGCCATCGAGCACCAGACTGTCCGACCAGTTGGCGATGGCGCGCGCGGCGGCGCTCGGCGGCGACGGGGCGACGCGCTGGCTGGCGCTGCTGTCGTCGATGGCGAGACAGCCCATTTCACGGCCGGCGTTCTGGTACAGGTAGGTGCGCGCGACGATGGCGAGGGCGCGCGCCGCCGCCTCGGGCTGCGGCGCCGCCTCGCGCTCCAGCACCCGTGCGACATAATCGTTGACCGCCAGCGTGGCGACCAGACGCGGCCCGGCGAGCTGCTCGATCTCGCCGTCGCTGCTGAACGCGAGCCGGTTGCCATTGGCAAAGCGTGCCAGGTATCGGCCGCGCAACACGCCGCTGCGCACCGGCCGGCCGGCCGCGTCCTCGACGCCTTGTAGCGGATAGCGCGCAAACAGGCCGACCCGGACGCATTCGCCGGGCAGCGTTCCCGCATCGGCGCGCAGGGTGGCGGGGAAATGCCTTGCCGCCACCGGCAGGGCGACATGGCTGGGCCCCGCCGCGCGCAGCCAGATCGGCGTGCCGTCGGCCAGCCAGCCGGCCGCGCCGCCGATGCGCCGATCGGGCTTGTCCGCCTGGTGCCAACTCCAAGTCTTGGCGCGCAGGCGCGCACCGAATTCACGCAACAACGAGGTATCGCGCGCACCCAGCACGCTCGCCAGCAGCGCGCCCCCGGCCGCGCGACGCGGCTGCTCCGGCACGCTGGCCAAGGCTTGCAACAGGCTTTCGACGCCGACCAGCGTACCGGGTTGCAGGCCGGACAGATCCCGCAGCCAGGCCGGCGCCGCACGCGCCTGCCAGTAGCGGCGCCAGTCCGCCGCCGCGATGCCAAGCCGGTGCGGTTGGAAATAGAGTCCGCAGGAGCGCGCCAGGGCGGCCTCCCGGCCGATGCTGCCGCCGGGCGCGCAGCAATAGACTTCGTCTCGTGAATTGCCGCCGCAGACGTAGTCCTCCGAGTCGAGCCGCCGGTCGATCAGATAGACATAGACAAACAGCTTCCAGACGCTGCCCAGTGGGGTTTGCAGGCGCGGGTCCAGGCGCGCTTCCGGTGCCGGCCGCATCGACTCCGAATCCGAACCCGAATCCGACGCCAGCCAGTAGCGTGCCTGGCCGTTGCGCAACGCGGCGTATTCCACGGCGCCGGCCCATGCCGGGGTGGCGGCCAGGAGCGCCAGGCCGAGCGCGCCAGCCCGCATCCGGGAAACATGGCCGTACCGAAACCGGAAAGCCATTCTCAGCGCACCCGCCAGGACTTCCGGCCGTCGGCTTCGTAGGCCTTGTCGTTGGGCTGGTACATGCGGAAGTAGCGCGTCGGCGGCAAGACGAACCGGCCACGCTGCAGGAAGCGCACCAGTTGTCGCGTTACGACTGGGCCGTCGAGCTGGGCCAGCGGAACGCGATAGCCGAGTTGCCCCGTTTCATATTCCGGCGGGGCAAAGGCGACGGCCGCGGCCTCGCCCTTCTCGTCGCGCTCCAGTCCGGCGATTTGGATGCCCCAGGTGGAGGCCTCGACCATGCCGCCGGGCGGCAGGGGCACTTCCAGCAGACCATAGCGATGGCGTCGGCCCTGTGCGGGTACCAGGGTCACTTCATCGACATAAAGCGTGGCACTGGACAAAGCCTCGCCCGGCGCGACCGGCAAGGCCTTGAATTGCAAATCGCCACCTTGCGATTCCAGGCGGTAGAGTTGGCGTTTCACTGCCACCGGCAGGCGCCCGTTTGCCTTCTCGAACGCGGTGTAGCGCAGGCTGGCGCTGATCGGCGCAGCGGGCGCGCCCGCCAGGCGGATGCGGTTCGGCCAGGCGATGCCGTTTGGCCAGAGCCATTGGCCGGCTTGCGGAATCCAGTCCAGTGGCCGCAGTTGCGTCCTGGCCGGGACGCGGAAGCCACCCAGCACGCGATGTACCCAAGCCAGGGTCATCGCCCGTTCCAAGGTCGGCTGTTCGCCGCCGCTGCGGCTCAGTATCGTCTCCGGCGTCCAGGCGCGCGGGTTGCCATTCAAGCGCAGCAAGGCATGCAGGAAGGGCGAGTCCGATGCCGGCAGCGCATCCATGGCCTTGCGATGGAGCGTGTCCGCCCCTGCCGGCAGTCTGCCCCCGGCCACGGTGAGCTTCAGCAACAGCGCGCTGGCCAGACGCGCATCGCGCGAATCGGGCGCGGCGAACACCAGGCTGTCGCCGGGCGCCGGGGCGGCTTCCCGTGCCTCGATACCGTCGGCCAATTGCTGCGCCAGGCCTCCCGCCAGACCTTCCACCGGCAAGCCCATCTCCTTCGCCCACCAGAGCAGCAGGGCGCGCTGCAGAAGCGGATCGGCCTCGCCGCGTTTGCGGTAGACCTCGAGCACATGGCGCCAGTTGTCGGCCGGCAGTTCCAGGCCGAGGCTGCGCGAGGCGAAGTAGTCGGCGTAGTAGGCATAGCCGGTCATGAATGCGCTCTCGGCGCCGGCACGGCCCCACCAGCCGAACACGCCGTCACTGCCTGCCATCTGGATCAGGCGCAGGCGTTGCGCCTGCAACTGGCTATCCAGGCCGCTGGCGCCGGCGCCGTCATGCAGCGCCTGGCGCGCCAAGGCCAGCGGGATCAGGCGGCTGGAGGTTTGTTCGACGCAGCCATAGGGATAGTCGAGCAGGTCGTCGGCAACTTGCCTGAAACGGTCCGCGGCGTTGTCGGCCAGGCTCAGGCGCAGGTCGCGGGCATCGGCGGGCAGGTGGACCGGCGTGCTGGCCGCGGCCAGATCGATGTGGTCCTGATGCGGCGAGGGCCAGGCCACCGGCGACGAGCGCAGGTCGACGGTCAGGCTGTCGACGATCTTACCGCCGCCGTTCCCGGCCACCACCAGTTGCAGGCCAAGCTGGCCGCGATGCGCCTTCTTCAACTGCACCGGGAAGAAATTCGGGCCGGGGCGCATGATCACCGGGCGGACATTCGTGCTGCCGGCGAACAGGGTGCGGAATTCGGCGCGGACGTCCTTGTTGCCCCGGTTGAAGCCGACCACGTCGATGATCGGTTCGTCGTCGTCGCGGTAATCGCGCGGGCCGGGCCATTTCAGATACAGCGCCTTGTCCGATTGAACGTAAGCCCGACGCTGGCCGGCGCTGCCGTCGTCGCCCAGCGCACGCGCGGTGATGCGCCAGCGGGTCAGCGAATCCGGCACCTTGAAGCTGGCCGAGGCGCGGCCCTTGGCGTCGGTACGCAGGTCGGGGAACCAGGCGGCGGTATCGATCTCGTCGCGCCGCGGGCGTTCCAGCACCTTGACCCGGCGTTCCGGGTGCGCGACCTGGCGCGCGCCTTCGCCGCCGTAGTCGCGCGCCAGGTCGTAGCCGATGAAGGCCAGGCTGGAACTGGTGCGTACGTTGTCGCGGCGAACGTGGTGCAGGAATTCGTCGAGGTCGGGCGCCAGTTCGGGTTGCAGTACATAGATCATTTCGTCGACCACGCCGACCGTCAGATGCGCCGCGACCGGCTTGCCGGCCAACCGGGCAGCGAACCGCAGGCGCGCGGTTTCGCCGGGCTGGTAGACCGCCTTGTCGGACTGGATGTCGATGTCGATGCGTGGATGTTCGACCACCAGACCCGCGTTCTGGAACACGTATTCAGCGTTCCGGACCATGACCGCCGAAAACGTCATGTTGGGCGCCATGTCCTCGGTGACGCGCAGCCGCACCCGCCATTGGTTGCCGGCCAGGCGCTGGACGCTGTCGAGCCAGGCGGCGGGACGCGACAGCAGCGCATGGTGGGCGACGTTATCGCGCTCCAGCGTGAGCAGCGCGTCGTCGACCGGCTCGGGAAAGGTCAGCAGCAGTTCCGCCGCGTCGCCCACCGCGTAGCGCGGTTTGTCGGTGACGATCTCGATGCTGCCGGGCATGGTCCGGATACCCTTGCCGCTGACCCAATGGGTCGCCGCACCGAGCAGGTTGCCCTGGCCGTCGCGCAGGTTGACGGTATAAGAGCCGGACGCGGGGAAATCCACGTTCAGGCTACCGGCGCCATCGGCGAGCCGGCCCTCGCTGCGCGCGCGGTCCTCCAGGCGGATGACCTCCCAGCGCGCGCCGGCGAGCCGACCCGCGCCCTCCAGCTTGAACACCACCTTGGCGCCGGGTTCGCTGAAACGTGCCGGCGCGACCAGACGCCAGGGCTGGGCGCCGCGTTCCACCAACAGTTCGCGGCTGATCTTGACCCGCCAGGCGGCGCCGTCGTTGGCCAGGATGTTGAAGATGTAGCGGCTGGGATTCTTTGCCGCCGGCAACTGGAAGCGCGCGATGCCATTCGCGTCGGCGGTCAGTTCTTCCTGTTCGAGCTTCACCGGAAATTGGCCGGCGTAGTCCAGTTCGCCGTCCACCATCGTGGTTTGCTGGGCACGCACGGACAGGCTGACCTTGCCGCCGGCCACCGGCTTGCCGCTGGGATAGGTCAGGCGCACCTGGCCTTCGATGGCCTCGCCGCTCTTGGGCGCGGCCTTGTCGAACGAGAGATGGATGTCGAAGTGCGGCTTCACGTACTCGGCGACTCGGAAGGCCGCGCCGTAGAGGTCGTCGCCCAGCGCGAAGCGCAACTCCCAGCCGCCCGCCGAGGCATTGGCCGGCAGTACGAAACTGGCGTTGCCGCCGCTTCCGGCGACCAGTTCGACGTTCTGGGTGAGCACCGGCGAACCGTTGGGGTCGCGCACTTCCAGCTTGAGGACGCCGGCCGGCAGCGCGTCCGATCGCCGGGCATCGTGAAAGCGGCGGCCGATGAACTTGACCCGCACGATGTCGCCGGGGCGATACAAGGGCCGGTCGGTCACCGCATAGAGCTTGGCGTTGTAGATCTCGCTGTCGTAGTAGAAATTTTCCGAGACGAACACGCCACCCGCCGGGTCGCCCCCGATGACATAGCTTTTCTCCGGGCTGTCGCGATTCATTTCCAGCACCCCGGCGCTATCGGTGGTGCCGGACTGGAGCACGCCGCGGCCGTCGCTCCAGATGATGGAGACGCCCGGCGCCGGCGCGCCGGTAACCCGGTGCGCGGCCCAGACCAGCATCTGCTTGCCGGCGTTCTTGGTGACCGCAACGGTATCCGAGACGAACACCAGGGTATTGGCGCGGTAGTCGCCGATCATCGCTTCGACCAGATACAGGCCCGGCGCGAGCTGGCCCAGCGGCAGCATGACGTTGCCGGGATTGCTCCGGATGAACTCGCTGCTGCTGCCGGCCAGCCTGACGTCCTTCGGTGGCGCGATGGGACGCGCCGAGCCGAGCGGATAGCGGAAACGCCGGACCAGTTCGAAGCCGGGCATGCGGCCGAATTTCACGTCCTGGCCGAACTCCGTTTGGTTCAGCATGTACTTGCCGAACTTCAGGCCGGGCACGCGCGCCACCGCTTGCTGCCGTGCGGGCGTCGCGAGAATCCGCTGCCAGGAGCGGCGAGTCTGCTTGTTCCAGCTGTCATAAAGGTAGTTGAGGGTCTGGCCGGCGCCGGCGCCGACGTACATCGCCTGCGTGCCGACCCGATGCAGATTCTGCTGCCGGCGCAGAAACTCCAATGGTTTCGGCACGCGGTGGATGGCCACGTCGACGCCCGCCTCACCGTCCAATACGCGCGCGGTGTCGCCGCCGCCCTTCGCTTCCAGGCGCACCAACGCGGTCTCCCGGCTGCCGAAGCTCTTATCGCTCAGCAGAAAGAACGGCTCACCCTTGAGCAAGGTGAAATTGCTGCGCGGAATCTCCGGCACCGCGCGCGCCGGCGTAACCGCCGACAGGGCCGTCAGCGCGACAAGAAGGCCAATCGATACACGCCGATATAGTTCGAGTTTTCCGGTACGGGTCGCCACCTCGTATCCTCCCAATTCATGAGTCGCCGGGGCGCAACGGCGCGCAGGCCGTTATCCGACGGGGTTGCCGTGCCGGTGTGGTACGCGATGTAAGCGCCCATCCACACCATGAGATGTTGGTCATCACCCTGATCGAAAAACAGCAGGTCGCCCGGCTCGGCACGCGTCAAATCCCTGCCCAGGGCGCGGCAATTGCCCTGAATCAGGGCCAGCGCGGTGACGAAGGACCGGCGGCGGCCGTCGATATCGACCCAGTCGCGCAGTGTTTCGTGTTGCCCGGCGGTCAATCGCGGCTCCGGCGGCAAGGCGATGCCTTGCAGGCCGTTGGCGCGCACCCAGGCGGCATCGTGCCGGCGCAGCGCCTCGCGCACGGCAAAGCGCACCAGACCGGCGCAATCGCGATGCCGCCAGCGCGGCGACGGCCCCGCGCGCAACTGCGTCGCCACCATCAGGGTGATCCAGGCACGCAACCGGCGCGATTGCTCGGCGTCCAGCAGGGTCTCCGGCGCGGCTTCCAGTATGGCCCGTGCCGGTCCGGCGAGCAGGCCCAGGAATAACGCCGAGAAGACTTGACGACGGTTCATGCCGGCTTACTTGAGCGGGTTCCAGTCCACTGCCAGCCAGCCAGCCGTCCCCGCCGCCCCGCCCAGCGAAGCCGCCATGGCCGGGTGATGCGCGATGGCCGCATAACGCGGCAACAGGCTGGCGCCGGGCTCGTCGCCGATGTCGCGCGTCGCCGCTTCGAGGAAGCGCGCCAGGCGCGGCGGATCCAGCGTGAACAGGGCGGGCGCGGCGGGCAGGCGTTCGGCCATCGCCGGGTAACGCCGCGCCAACGTATCCAGCCCCTTGTCCAGCAAAGGACCGGAGGGCGAGAACAGCACCACGTCGTCCGCCAAGGCCAGTCCGATATCGAAATAACGATCGGATGAAAACTCGCCCCGGCGTTCGGCCGGCACGGTCAATTCGCCGTAACGCGCGCTGACTTCTCGACGCCATACGCGCACGCCGTCCTTGCGGATTTCGGCACGTACCGGGAAACGCCTGTCCGCCTGCTCGAATTCGCGCGCGCCGATCCACTGGTCGAACAGCCTGCCGAGCAGCGGTGCCAGCGTGTCCGCCCTGGCGGCATCGCTCAGGCGCAGGGCGAATATCGGCGCTTGCCAGCCTTGCGCTTCGTACCAGCAGACGGCCACCGCGCCGGTCAGATACGGTTTCAGCTCCGCGCTGTCCGCCAGCCCGGCCAATTCGCCGGGCTCCACCGGCAGGCCGGCGCAGAACGCCGCGCCTTCCGGCAACGCCCGCCACGGCAATGCCCGCAGCGTTGTCGACAGGGTGGCCCGGCCATCGAGTTTCAATCCGGTAGACCACGCCTTGGCGCCACGTTCGAAACGCAGCGCCTGCACAGCCGGCATGAATTGGCCGTAGCCCTGCGCCAACACATTGGCGGTGACCGTCAATCGGTGCGCCCCCTGACGCGGCGCACCGGCAAAATCGCGGCCATACGGCGTGCCCGCGTCGCTCAGCGCGGCCAGCGCCACGGCAGCCCGATCGGGGAGCAGTTCGCCCGACTCGTTGAGCAGCAACGATGGCTGGGAAAGCACCAGCAGGCGGTCGCCTCGCGCCGCGAACAGCAAGGTGTGGCGGCTATTCAGTTTGAGCGCATAGACCGGCGTCGCCGCGGGGTCGCCGAGATCGGCGACATGCGACAACTGGGTGTCGTCGGCCGCGACCTGGGCCAGCGCCTGCAGCGACTTGGCGATGCCGTTGCGCGTCCCGGCCAGCATCCAGTATCTCAATCGGCCGCCCTCGCCGCGCCAGAACGCGACTTCGGCGGGTTCGTCGAACACCGCGTCGAGCAGATGGTCGGTCAGGGTCAGATCGTGTTCGTAAGCCAGCCGCTTGATCGCGCCCGACACGTCCAGGCGGGTATCGAGATCCTCGTAGTAGAACGCGAAATCCTCGCTCAGCAGATCTTTCAACAGCGGTGCCTGGATGACCGCGGCAGGCAGCGCAGACAGGCTGTCCGACTCGATCAAGGCATCCGGCCTTGCCATGTCCACGGTCAATGAGGGCAAGCCGGTCAGCTTCCTGGGCGGTGGGTCTTTCAAAGCCGCGGCCCCGACCACCCCGCCTAGACCTATGGCCAGTGCGACAACCGCCCATCGCTGGTGCAAACTCATGGCGTCACTCCCGAAACATCGTTGTTTTGTAATTCCTTGGCACAGGCCGAGAAGAATCAGCGGGCGAATTATTGCCGTCAGCCAGTGAACCGGGAAACCGCCCCTTGAGCGAAATCGCCTCTTTTTCTTTGATTTCGGGTATGGATGCCGACGCTTCCACCCCCAATGGCCTTCTTCCAGAAGGCGGGCCTGCTACGGGTCATTGTGAAGAAGCCGTTTCTTCATCGCAAGGCCCTTGACCGTTCGAGAATGATGGTTATCCACAAAGCATGAACGTCGACACTGTTGGAAAGCCCTCCAACCGCCCCTCTGGGCGATCACCCATGTGCCTGATTCGCCAGATAGGCAGCACCGGAGCGATACCGCCGGATTGCATGCCCCGCAGGGCAAGCCGGACATCCTGCCTCCGACAGCGGCTTTATCGGGTTCGCTATTCAGCTGGATCGCCTAGTGAGGTCGGTTCAGGTTCGCCGGCCGAATAAGGAAGAGCAGGAGCCAAGGAACGGCCTCCTGAGGCTGGCGTGTCCGTGCAGTTCACCGCGGTGTCCATTTCGGCCAGGGACACCGCCATGGCCACGCTGGACACGGCTACGGACACGGTTCTTTCAATGAAGTGCGTTGAGCCGTCGAGTCAACCGCGTGCGACCGCGAACGACGTTGCACGAACTTGGATGTTCCAGGTGGCGATTTATACGTGCATGGACAAGGCTGATCGCGGCTTAGCCGGCATTCTCGATTAGGCGGCTTAGCCGCCCCCCGACTTTACCGGAGGGTCACCCTGCTTGTCAGCCAAACGGCGTTCGCGGAATCGCCCCCCGATACCATCCGGGCGAGCCAATATCGCGCTAATATCAACACCAGCAATAAGGTTTCGGAAAATACCGGCCGCGGCGAACGCCAGTGGACGCTCACGCAGGACCGGCAATAACACGGGAGTGTCGAATGGTTCAGGTCGGCCACGGTGTGTGCCAGGGGGACGAATCGCCCGGGCATTGCCCAGAGGCGCTAAATCTCGGACATGGAGGGTGCCTCACGCCGGGGCTGCCGCTGATGCTGGCATCGCTGTCACGGGTCAAATCGCGCGACGGCTTGGCGGCATGGTGCCGGAACGAGCTGTCCAAACGGATGACATTCCGGGCCTTCCTCTGCCGATTGAGCCACGTTGACGGACAAGCCATCGCGCCAATGGAAGCGGTATCCATCGGCATGGAAGCGGCCTTGTCCGCCGCCTGTCTCGGCCAACTGGCCGGCTTCCATCAGCACATCCTCCGCCACTGGCTGCATGTGGAGCAGCCGCTGCTGGCGACTGCGGACACGCTGGAACAGGTCATCGCCGACCCGGTTGCGCGCCAACGCTTTCAGGCCTGCGGGCTGGGCAACATCGCCGCCTTCGGCATGCGCGGCGCCAGGCCTGCGGAGGTATCCCATTTCTGCTTTTTCGGTATCCCGGAGGCATCCTGCGCACGCTGGGGTCTATTCCTGGAACTGCTGGCGGCGCCCTTGCATGCCGCCTTGGTGCGGATAGCGACTCGCTCGCACCCGGACTGGATACGCGATGCCGCCATGCCGAAGCTGACCCCGCGGGAACGGGAAATACTCAAGTGGATCGGAATGGGCAAAACCAATTGCGAGATCGCCATGATCCTGGGAACCCGATACAAGACGGTGAAAAACCAGGTCCAGAATCTCCTGGCCAAGTTGGATGTCAACAATCGCGCCCACGCGGTGGCGAAGGCCGCCGCCCTGGGACTTTACTGAGGCGGTCCGGCCGCCCGCCATGAAACCGCACCATCTTGGGCCGAACGGCCCATTGCCGAAGCCGCCGCCGAAAAAATAGCCTAGCGGGCAGCGGACTGGCGCATCCAGTCCCGACCACATACGAAACCAAATTACACAGGGCAGGAACGCAATGACCATGCAGCGCAATCAGGGCCGGCAGCGCGGCCAGGGCATGACCGAGTACATCATCATCGTCGCCATGGTCGCCCTCGCGGCGATCGCGGTTTACCAGTATTTCGGACAGACCGTGCGCAACCAGACAGCGGCGATGTCGCAGGAACTGGCCGGGGAGGACGGCAGTGCCGCCCGTACCGCCGCCGCCACGGCCGCCGGCAATGCCGCCACCGCCGCGGACACCAAGAACACCCTGGAAGACTACGTCAACCAGAAGGCCAAGTAAGCCCTTGCCGAGACGGCCTGACACCGGGCCGCTCGGGTGTTCGCAACGTTTCGGAGTCCCACGCGGATGAGCCGACAGAATGGCCAGGCCCTGCCCTTGGCCCTGGTCATGTTGGTGGCCGTGGCATCGGTGGTGTTCTTCATGTTCAACAGCGGCCAACTGGTCCAGGAAAAGATACGACTTACCAATACGGCCGACGCCGTGGCCTACAGCGCCGGGGTGTTCGAGGCGCGGGCGCTCAATTACGACGCGTATACCAACCGCGCCATCGTCGCCAACGAAATCGCGATCGGCCAGGCGGTCGGCTTGGCGTCGTGGGCGAAATATGCCGGCACGGCCTCGGCCAACATCGCGCCCTATCTATACCTCATACCCTACGCCGGCCCGGCGATCGCCAACGCCATGGAACAGGTGGCCGACGTCATGGACATGATTACCTACGCCTACGCTGCGGCCGTGACCCTGCACGATGGCAGCGTCCAGGCCCTTGCCCTGTCGCAGTTCGCCGTCCACGGTCCGGGCAATGCACTGTTGCTCGCCAACCGTCTGGCGGTCATGCGGGACGTGGCCAGGCGCAACGATCCCGACGCCGAAGTCGACCCGATACCGCTGGCCGACGACTTTGCCGGGTTTACCCAGCGTTACACCGGCAGGAAACAGCGCGCACGCATGGGCAAGGTGGTCCACGACGACCGCGACGCCTTCCTGAAGCGGCGCAACTGGCAGTTCGGCCTGGTGCTCAAAGTTATCGGCTGTCGAGTCGGTTCCGACATCAAGAAGCGCGGCAGCACGGAACTCATCGATTTGACCGAGGGTTGGAAATCGATGGACACCCTGTCATTCCACAAATACTGGATGAAGATCAAGTTGTTCGGTCGCTCGTGCAAGCATTCCGAAACCCCGATCGGCTACGGCTCGGCCTTCTCCGACGATGGCCTGGACGACTCCAGCTACAGCTATGCCGGCTCGCGATCCAGCAATCCCAGAGCCAGTTCGATGGCCGAATACACCGTGGCCAACGGTTTCGAACCGTACACCCTGGGCGGAGGCGGCATTCCCCCCTTCCACGAACTTGCCGAGGCGGTGCTCAAGACCGCGGGTGACGCGCCACGCACCGGCTTGGCCATCCGGGTCACCAAGGCGGCGGCGCGCCAGCGCTATTCGGGCGGGAGCGGCACCGTCAGGCCCTCCGGAGCACTGGACCTCTACGACGGCCGTCATGCCGATAACCAAAGTGCCGCCATGGCTGGTGTGGAAGTCTATTTCGAACGGCCGGACGGCAAAAACGGACTGTCCGGAAAAGAAGAATACGGCAGCCTGTTCAATCCCTACTGGCAGGCCCGGCTGGTGCCCGTCACGGCCGCTAGCCGTGCCCTGGCCCAGATGAAGCAAGGACTGGCACTGCCATGAGCGTGGCCCGCACCATCGCAGCCTGGTTGCTGGGGGTGTCGCTCGCCGCCCTTGGGATGTCTCCGGCCCAGGCCGCTCTCGCCTCGATCGCCGGCATCCACGTGCATTACGCCGGGGAGGAAGCCGTAGCCAGGCACGCCCTCGCCGCCATGCGCGCCATGTGCGCCAAGGCCGAGGTCTCGGGCACTGCCGACCTCGTGGGCCGCTACACCCTGGACGTCTATTTTGCCGCGGACGGGACGCGCATCGCCCGCTACCGGCAAGGCTACGTCGCCAAGCCCCAAGGCCCCTGCCGGATCGCCGTCGAACCCTACAGCAAGATCGACCTTTACCATCTCGACCGCCGGGTCCGCTACGAATTCGCCGCGCGCGGCAACAAGGGGCCCGACTGGATGACTCATCCGCTGCCCGGCGGCTGGACGGCCGCCCGCCTGAACGATGCCCTGGAGGCGGGAACGGGCCTGGAGGTGAGCGCGGGCGGCGCCGGTCGATTCGCCGGGCTGGCCTGTGAATTCCATGCCGTGCAGGGCCGTGCCGGCAAGGTGGCCGAATACTGCGACCGTGTCCTGGATGGGGCCCGGCCACCGATACGGCTCGAATTGATGTCGCGCCTCTTCAACCCGGCGACGGGCGAAACCCTGTCGTACCGGGAAGCGGAAACGTTGAACCTGTCCGCCCGCCTGGAGCGGACCCTGTTCTATCCGCCGGACGGCTACGCGGCAAAACCGGGGCGCCGGCCGGCCATTTCGGACCCCATGCGGAAATGGTGCGAGAAACAGCGGCGGGAGACCGGCGCCGATCCCTGCACGGACGACCCGGAAGACGATGAAGACTGAAGCGCGCCGCCATCCAGTCCGGCAACAGGGCCAGTCCACGGTGGAATTCGTGGTTCTGTCCCTGGTATTGCTGCCGCTTCTGCTGGCCGTGCCGCTGGTCGGCAAATACATGGATATCGCCCAGGCCACCGCCCTGGCCAGCCGCTACGTCGCGTTCGAGGGCGCGGTTCGGCACGGTTCCAGCGACGCTGGCTGGAAATCCGATGCCGAACTGGCCCAAGAAGTCAGGCGCCGTTTCTTCAGCAACAGCGATGCCCCGGTCAAGAGCGGCGATAGCGCGGGCGATTTCGACGCCCACCGCAACAGCCTGTGGTTCGACCACCGATCCGCGGCCTTGCTGCCCGACTTCGCCGGGAACGTAACCGCAAAGGCCAACCGGCGGTCCCTGGCCCAGCCGGCCGGTGCCGTGTTCGCCGGCTCGCTCGGCCTGTCCGACACCAACCTGGTTGCCGGCGAAGTCGTGGTCAGGATCGCCGACGTCGCCGGGCTGGAACCGTTCGACGCGCTCGGTCTAAGCGTCCGCCGCAGCACGGCCTTGCTGGCCGATCCCTGGGCGGCCAGCGGGCCGGCCGACGTCAAGGCGCGAATCCGCAAAGACGGCGGGAATCCGGCCGGGGTTTTTCCCTACGAGCCGCTCAAGCTGGCGGCGGCACCGCTCACGCCCTTCATCGGCCTGCTGGAATTCGACAGCAAACCGCCGGACATCGGCAGGGTGGAGCCGGATCGCGTGCCGGCAGACCGGCTCGGGGCCGCGAAATGACGGCGGCTCGCCTGCTGGTCCTGGCCCTGCTGTCCGCATGGCCGTGGTGTTCCCGCGCGGCCTGGCCGGAAGTGCCGTTTCCGCCGGACGCCAGGATCGAGTCGCTGGGCGAGCAGATACGCCTCAACGGCGTGCCCATGCGCATGTACCGGGTCTTCCATGGCGAAAATGCCGGCCGGGTGGCCACCCGCTACCGGGACTGGCTCGGTCCCAGGCTGGCGGAAAGCCGCCTGCTCGGCGACCGTGTCCTCAGCCAGGGGCGCGGCGACCATTTCATCACCGTCCGCATCCACCCGCTCTCGGACACGGATGCCATGGCCCTGGTGTCGATCGGCGATGTCCGCGCGGCCAGGCAGTCGGCGGACCGGGTGCCGGGCTTCCGGCTGCCGCCCGAATCGACCGTCCTGACCGACCTGGAGTCGGTCGACGGTGGCCGAAGCTCGCGCCAGCTGGTCGGCCAGAACCGGATCGGCCTGAAGACGAACCTGCGGCTGATCGAGGCCGAACTGGCACGGCGAGGCTATCGTCCCGATCCGGTGGCCGCCCCGGACGGAACGGGCAGCATCGTCCGCCTCTATGGCGGCGCCGGGCGCGAAGCCCGGCTCGTCCTGATGCACGAGGACGGGCTGACCCGCATCGTCCTGACCACCATCCAGTCGCCATGAGCCGCCGGCGCATTCCACCTTCCCGCCAGTCCGGCCAGTCCATGGCCGAATACCTCGTTGCCATGCTGGTGGCGATGATGGTGGTGGGCGTCGGCTTCGCCGGCGACACCTCGGTCATCGAACTGTTCCTGGACGCTGTCGGCATCGCCTTCGACAGGCTGAGCGCGTTCATGTCGCTACCCCTTTAGGACGCCAAGATGCTTCAACTATCGCCCCGCAACCGGAACCTGATCGTCCTGCTCGCCGCCCTCGTCGTCGGCGGCCTGGCCGCGTTCGCCGCCCAGCGTTTCCTGCGCGGCAAGGTCGAAGAGATCGAGGCGCGGGAAAAGAACCAGGCCACCGTCAGGCTGGTGGTGGCCAAGGAAAACCTGGAGAAGGGCACCCGGCTCGGCACCGCCAACCTGGCGATCCGGCCCGTGCCGCGGGAATGGGCGCATTCCGGTGCCATCACCCCGGAGCAGTTCGGGCGCGCCGATGGCGCCGTCCTCGCCTACCCGGCCCAAGCCGGCGAACCGGTACTCTGGGCACAGCTGGAAGGCCAGCGCGCCCCCAGTCTTGCCGCGCAACTGGCGCCCGGCCGGCGTGCCGTGACCGTACCCGTCGACGAGATCAGCTCGGTGTCCGGCATGGTCGAGCCGGGAGACCTGATCGACATCGTGGTGTCGGTGCGCAAGGCCAGCCATGCCTACACCTTCAATCTGCTGCAAGGCATCCGGGTGCTCGCCACCGGCCAACAGACCGCCCTCATGCGCACCGAATCGGGAGAGCGGGAGGAGACCTTCTCCACCATCACCCTCGACACCACGCCGGAGGATGCCAAGCGGGTCATCGCCGCCCGCGAGATCGGCAAGGTGACCGCGCTCCTGCGCGCGCCCGGCGACCGGAACCGGGTATCCGGGGCGCGTTCCGAGGCGCAAGGGCTGCTCGGCCTGGCCGACCCCGTGTCGAGCCGGGTGCCGGTGATCTACGGCGGCGGCCCCATCGGCGAAGTGAGGCGCCTGGGCGCGCGGCCCGACGAGGCGGAGGGGCCGGGCGGCGGCCTCTGAAGGGCAATTTTGGAAATAACGACAAAACGGGAAGGATAGATCGTGCTTTCGAGACTGAAACCCGGGCTGGCATGCCTGCTGTTCCTCGTCTGCGGCGCCGGCCATGGCGGCGACACCGCCACACTGGCGGAGCCGGCCATGGCACTGGAGGCGGGCACTGCCAC
>JAAXVP010000196.1 GCA_013335435.1 Thiobacillus sp.
CAGGCGGTCCAGGGTGTCGCCGGCTCGGTCGACCAGTTCCTGGAAAGCACCAACAGCATCATCGGCGCCACCCAGCACGTCAAGGATATCGCCGACCAGATCAACCTGCTGGCCCTCAACGCGGCCATCGAGGCGGCGCGCGCCGGCGAGCAGGGCCGCGGCTTCGCCGTGGTCGCCGACGAGGTGCGCAAGCTGGCCGAGAAGACCGCCCTGTATGCCAACGAGATCAACCAGGTCACCACCGAGCTGGGCAGCCGTTCCAGCCAGGTCGAGGCCTCGATCCACGAAGGCGAGACGGTCCTGGAAACGAGCGTGAAGTGCGGCGAGACCGCCGTATCGATCATCGAGCAGGCCTACGGCGCGGTACTGGAGGCGAGCCGGGGCGTGGAAAGCATCGCCGCCACCACGCGCGAACAGTCGCTCGCCAGCGGCCAGATCGCCGCCAACGTCGAGCGCCTGGCCGACGTCGCCGCCCATACCGAGGACGCCATCCGGCAATCCGACCAGACCGTGCAGGAAATGCGCCAGCTGGCGCACCAACTGAATGGGACGGTGTCGCGCTTCCGCAGCTAGGCGGCCAGCAGGCGCTGGATCACCGCGCCGGCCAGCATCAGGCCGAACAGGGGCGGCAGATAGGAAATGGTGCCGTTCACCGCGCGGGCGCGGCCGTGCGAGGTCGGCTCGGGTGGCCGCGGCGGCCGGCCGGGCTCGTCGGAGTAGACGGTCAGGATGCCCTCGGTAATGCCTATCCGCTTCAACCTGTGGCGCACCTCGCGGGCGAGGGCGTCGACCTGGGTCTTGGCAATGTCGGCGATGCGTACCCGGCCGGGATCCAGCTTGTTGCCGGCGCCCATGCTCGCGGCGACCGGGATGCCGCGGCCGTGCGCGGTGGCGATCAGGGCCACCTTGCAGTTGAGCGAGTCGATGCAGTCGACCACGTAGTCGAGATCGTCCGCCAACAGGCCGGCGACGTTGTCCGGATCGATGAAGGTGTCGAGCACGGTAAGGACGCAGTCCGGGTTGATGTCGCGGATGCGTTCGGCCATCACGGCGGTCTTCTGGCGTCCAACGGTGGACAGCAGGGCCGGCATCTGGCGGTTGATGTTGGATACCGCCACGGCGTCCATGTCGACCAGGGTGAGCTTGCCGATGCCGGCCCGGGCCAGCGCCTCGGCGCACCAGGAGCCGACCCCGCCCAGGCCGGCCAGGAAGACATGCTTGCCGGCCAGCTTCTCGACCCCCTCGGTGCCGATCAGGATCTCGGCGCGCTCGAACTGGGCCGGGATCATTTCAGCAGGTAGGCGAGGACGATACCGGCGAACACCGAGGCACCGAACCAGTTGTTGTGCAGGAAAGCCTTGAAGCAGGGTGCGCGCTCGCGCCCGCGGATCAGGGTCCAGTGGTAGCCGGCGATGCCCGCCGCAATGGCGAGGCCGACATAAAAAGGCCAGGCAAGCTGGGCCTGGCTGCCGACATGGCCGAGCAGCGCCAGGGTGGCGGCGTAGCAGGCCATCACCGCCGCGACGTCGTATTTGCCGAAGGTGATGGCCGAGGTCTTGATGCCGATCTTGAGGTCGTCCGGGCGGTCGACCATGGCGTACTCGGTGTCGTAGGCGACCGCCCAGAAGATATTGGCCGCCAGCAGCCACCAGCCGGCGGCGGGTACCTCGCCGAGCTGGGCGGCGTAGGCCATGGGGATGCCGAAGCCGAAGGCGATGCCCAGGTAGGCCTGCGGGATGGCGAAGAAACGCTTGGTGAACGGGTAGCTGGCGGCCAGGAAGGCGGCCACCACGGCGAGCTCAAGCAGGAGCGGGCTGGCGATCGGCAGGATCAGGAGCAAGGCCAGGAGGGCCAGGCCGGCGGCCAGGAGCAAGGCCTCGCGGGTGCTCACCTTGCCGGCGGCGAGCGGGCGGTTCCGGGTGCGCTCGACGTGGGGGTCGAAGTCGCGGTCGGCATAGTCGTTGATCACGCAGCCGGCCGAACGCATCAGCACGGTGCCGAGGCTGAATACCAGCAGGATGAGCCAGTCCGGCCGGCCATCCGCGGAGAGCCAGAGCGCCCACAGGGTCGGCCAGGCCAGGAGCAGGATGCCGATCGGCTTGTCGAGCCGCATTAGACGCCAGTATTGATCTAGTGTTTCGATGATTTTTCTATTATTCGTCACGGCTATGTCACAGCACGGGGGAAATGATGGCGACGATTAGAAAACGCGGCGAGTACCAATGGCAAGCACAAATCCGCCGGGTGGGTTACCCGCCTCAATCATGGACATTCGAGATACGCAAGGATGCCGAGGCCTGGGCCAGGGCGATAGAGCGTGAAATTGGACACCGCCGAGTATGAGACCGCCAGAACGACGATCAAGGCCCAGGCGAAGCTGTATGAGGAAGAGCGGATCGAGAAGATGATGCGCCCCTGCCAGGAGTCCAGCCGGCTCAAGGTTACGGTCGCGAAGTTCGGGGAATACAACTTGTCGGCGGTCCATTTTCCGCCGGCTTCTTGGGCCATAGTTCGACTATGGCCCGCGAGCCCGACAAAAGCTGTCCGCGTCCGGCCGAAATTTCGCTTCGATTCTTCAAGTCCGACAGGCTCCTAGGGCATCGATACCTCTACCTTGCCCCCTTGCTGGGCAAGGGCTCCAAAATGCCCACACTGGAAGCACGTACCCAGCTGGACAGTTGGACGGCCGATCTGTACTAAGCCGCAAAGCGGTCCGGCAAGGAGGCTCGATGTCTTGCTGGGCACGCCGTTGAGTCGCCCTATTTGGGGTAATTGAAGATGATGTTGACCCGGCGATTTTCCTGCTGTCCTTCCAGGCTGCTGTTGTAGGCGAAACGCCGGCTCTTGCCGAAGCCCTCGGCGGTGAGGCGGGAACGCGCGATGGCGAAGTTGTCGACCAGGTAATCGACCACGTTCTGGGCGCGTTGCTGGGAGATTTCCTTCGCCATCTCGGGCGTGCCCTGGAGATTGCCGGTATGCCCTTCCACCGTGGCGGTGACACGGGGATGGGTCTTCATGAAGTCCGCCACCGTGCCCAGGCCATCGACATATTCGGGCTTGATGCCGGCCTGGTTGCGGTCGAATTCGATCAGCAGGGCCATGGTCATCCGGGCGGGGACCACGGTCAGACCGGCGATGTCGGTCACGCAGCCGATGACGGCGTCGATGCGCCGGTTGAGCCGTTTCCCTTCCTCGCTGTCGTTGTCGGCCAGCGGGCGCGTTTCGCCGTAGCCTACGGCGGTTAGCCGGGACGGGGCGATGTCGTGGCTTTGGGTCAGGTAGCTCACCACGCTGTCGGCCCGACGCTGGGACAACTTCATGTTGTCCTCGTCGCTTCCGACATGGTCGGTGTGGCCTTCGATCACGGCCGTGGTGTCGGGGTATTTCTTCATGAAGGTGCCCAGTACCGCGAGCTTTTCCTTCTCTTCGCGCTGGATCTCGTCCTGGTTGACCTCGAACTGGATGTCGAGGGTGGCGCAGTACTGTTCGGCTCGGGCCGGGGCCGGGGCGGGCACGACCACCGGCACTACTGCGGGCACGGGTTTGGCGACGACCTTGGCGACCGGTTCAGGCGTCGGCAGGGCAGCGGCGACAGGCTCCACGGGCGCCCGGCAGGGGACGCCGAGCAGTTCCCTGGCGGGACAGCCGATGGTGCGGTACAACTCGTAGCCGGTCGTTTTCCCGCTCAGGCTGGCGGCATTGGACGGGTCGTAAAAATGGCCGCCCGCCGCGTGCGAGCTGACCGCGCCGACGGAAATCAGGCTGGTGAAAAGGATGCTGAACAGCAGGGGGGTCGTGCGCATGATGGGTCTCCGGATGGGTGGTGACGGGAGGGCTCTCCGTCACGCTCTGGACCGAACATAGGCCGAACAGGTCGTGGATACCGTTCGCCAGCGAACATAGGCCCGGATTCGACCCGAGGCCTCGCTAAGGGAAGCGCCGAATAAATCCATTGCCGTCATTGCGAGCGCAGCGCGGCAATCCAGCGGGACAGCTTTCAGCAGTCGGCAACGAAACTGGATCGCCACGTCGCTGCGCTCCTCGCGATGACGGATTTAATCCACGCCGCCCGAGCGCGACTCGGTATCCGACTCGTCCCGTGTCGGCGCGGCCGTCCACAGCCGCACCAGGGCCAGGCCGACCGCGAGCAGGGGCGGGCCGATGAACAGGCCGATGAAGCCGAACGCGACCACGCCCCCGAACACGCCCAGCACGATCGGCAGCATGGGCAGGCCGCTGCCCTGGCTGATCAGGTAGGGCTTGACCAGGTTGTCGATGCCGCTGATCGCGAACAAGCCCCACAGGGCCATGAAGATCGCCCAGCCGATGGCACCCTGGCCGATCAGCCAGACGGTGGCGCCGCCCCAGAGCAGCGGCGGACCGATCGGGACGATGGAGAAGAAGAAGGTGGCGATGCCGAGCAGGAAGGCGCCCGGCACGCCGGCGATGCGATAGCCGATCCAGGCCACCAGGGCCTGGGCCAGGGCGGTGCCGAACAGCCCATTCACCACGCTCGCCACGGTGCCGTGCAAGGTGGCCAGCAGGTCCGTGCCGACCGGGCCGGCCAGCTTGTCCAGGGCGGTCCGCAGGGTTCGGACCAGGGCGTCGCCGTCGCGAAACAGGAAGAATCCGATGAAGATGGCGAAGGTCATCTGGATCAGGCTCTCGGCGATGGCCTTGCCGGCGATGAAGAGGACATCCCTGGCCGGGGCCAGCAGGCCTTCGAACAGCCCCAGGGTCTCGGTTCGGCCGGCCGCCAGGTCTTGCCAGTAAGCGTCGATCGTGACGCCGACCAGGGGAATCGCCTTGAGCCAGGCGGGCGCCTGGATCGGGCCGTTGTCGAGCAGGCCCCGGGCCGACTCGATCAGGCCGGCCAGGTTGTCGGTCAGGCTGTAGGCCAGCAATGCCGTGGGTCCGATCACCAGCCCCAGCAGCAGCGCCACCATCGCCAGCGCCGCCAGGCTGGAGCGTCCACGAAAGGCCAGGCGCAGCCGTCGGTAGAGCGGCCAGGTCGACAGGCAGACCACCACCGCGAACAGGATGGCGGGAATGAACGGGTGCAGAACCTGGTAGCAGCCGACGGCGACCAGGGCGATCGCCGCCAGCCGCGCGAATTGCCATGGGCCCCGCGCCATGGCCATCACGGCCGCCCGGTCTCGGGGCGCGGGCGGTTAGCCATGGCGCTAGCCCATGATGCGGGCATAGATCGCGTTGTCGGCCTGGTAACAGACGCAGGAGGCCGCTTCCAGGCCGCCGCGATCGAGCACCGTGACATCGCCCCGGCTATAGCGGATCAAACCATGCTGTTGCAACGCCGAGGCGGCCTTGGTGACGCCGACGCGGCGGACGCCGAGCATGTAGGCGAGGAATTCGTGGGTGACATGGAAGGCATCCGAATGGGCCCGGTCATGGGTCATCAAGAGCCAGCGGGCCAGGCGCGCCTCGACGACATGGAAGCGCGTGCAGGTGGCCGTTTGCGCGAGCTGGTCCATCACCACATAGAGGTAGCGCCGCAATTCCTTTTCCAGCGCGGGAATTTTTTCCAGTTCATGGCGGAACGCCGCCGCCCCGATCCGCAGGGCCGGCCCCGCGCCCTGCACCACGGCGTGCAGCGGCGAGATCTCGACGCCGAGCATGAGCGGGATGCCGAGCATGCCCTCGTCGCCGACCATGCCGACCTCCAGGCTGGCCCGGTCATGCAGCGGCTTGGTCAGGGAAATGAAGCTGGCGGTGGGAAAGTAGGCGTGGCTCAGAGGGGCGCCCGGTTCGGCCAGGACCTCGGCAAAGGCCAGTTCGATGGTCTCGCAGCTGGCGAGAAAGTGCTTGCGGTCCGGGCGCGGCAAGGCCGCGATCAGGCGGTTTGCGGCCAGGTCTGGCGAGGCTGGAGGCACGTGGATTCTCCTGGGTGGGGAAGCCGGCTGGCGGCCCGGGGTGGTGGCGATCGGAGGATCGGAACCCGTCCCGGGAAGGGCATCGTAAGCTTGGCCTGATAACGCGCCGCCGTCTGCGCGCTAGCGCACAAAGTGCGACGGCGGGCCCGTGCGAGCCCGCCGTCGCGATATTGCCCGGCTTGACTGAGCCGGATCAGCCCTGGATCAGCACCGCGACCCGGCCATCGTTCCGGAGCTGTGGGTTGCCGAACGGGCCGCTCTGGATCTTGTCGGCGGGCACGCCGGCCGCGATCAGCGCGTCACGCACGACCGCGACCCGTTGCGGGTCGGAACCGTCCAGGCCGATGCGCCGGGACGAACTCTGGTTCAGGTAGTTCGCCAGGTCGCCCGCCTTGTTCCGGTCATAACCCTGGATCGTGTTGCCGTAGGCGTTGAAGTTGTAGTCGCCGTACCATTTCCAGACCTCGTTACCGACCATGGGGCCTTGGCTGCCGGTCGCGCCGACCGGACCTTGCGGGCCGGCGGCGCCGGCTACGCCGGTCGGGCCGGCGTAGCCGACCATCTCGGCGCTGCCCTTGGCACCGGTATAGCCGGTCGCGCCTTGCGCGCCCGACTGGAGCCGCTGCAACGTGGCCGCGTCGGCGATCAGGTTGTTTTGCTGCTGATCGAGGCCACGGAACAAGGCATCGTTGGCCTTC
>JAAXVP010000006.1 GCA_013335435.1 Thiobacillus sp.
GGCGGCGCCGCGCCAGCATCACCGCGGCCAAGCAGGCGCGTCTGCTGCACGCCGCCCGGCTCTACCTGGCCGGCCTCCCCAGCCCACCGCCCTGCCGCTTCGATGCCGTGCTGTTCGAAGGCAAACGCCTGGCGTGGCTTAAAGATGCCTTCGGGGAAACCGGTTAAAATCACCGGATGGATCTCACCGAACATATCCAGCAATCCTTTGCCGACTGCGCCCAGACCGTGCTCGAGGCCGCCGAGGCCCTGGCCGGCCCGATCGCCATGGCGGCCGAGCACATGGTCGCGGCCCTGCTCGACGACGGCAAGATCCTGGCCTGCGGCAACGGCGGCTCGGCGGCCGATGCCCATCTGTTCGCCTCCACCATGATCAACCGTTTCGAGCGCGAGCGCCCCGGCCTGGCGGCGATCTCCCTGACCAGTGCCACGGCCACCCTGACCTCGATCGCCAACGACTACGACTACGGCCAGGTTTTCGCGCGCCAGGTGGCCGCCTTGGGCGGGCCGGGCGACGTGTTGCTGGCCATCTCCACCAGCGGCTATTCGCGTAACGTCCTGGAAGCGGTTCGCACCGCACACGAAAAAGAGATGTCCGTGGTCGCCCTGACCGGGCGCGACGGCGGCGACCTGGCCGAAATCCTCCACGAGGCGGACGTGCTGATCTGCGTACCGGCCGAGACCATTGCCCGCATCCGCGAAATTCACCTGCTCGCCATCCACTGCCTGTGCGACAGTATCGACAATCTGCTCCTGGGAGCCTGAACATGCGCCTGACCCCTACCGTCCTGATCCTCGGCCTTGCCGCCATCACCACCCTGCCCGGCTGTGCCCTGGTGGCCGGCGGTGCCGCCGGTACCGCCGTGATGATGGCGGAAGACCGCCGCACCACCGGCACCTACCTGATGGACGAGGAAATCGAGCTCAAAGCCGCCAGCAAGCTGCGCGAACAGACCTTCGAAGGCCTGCACGCCAACGTCACCAGCTACAACCGCCGCCTGCTCATCACCGGCGAGGCCCCCACCGAGGCGATCAAGGCCCGGGTGGCCGACCTGGTGCGCGGGGTACCGAACGTGCGCGAGGTCGCCAACGAGCTGGCCATCGCGGCGCCGACCAGCCTGACCGCGCGTACCGGCGACGGCTACACCACCGCCAAGATCAAGACCCGCTTCCTCGACGACAAGCGTTTCGCCGCCCTGCACGTCAAGGTGGTCACCGAGAACGGCGTCGCCTATCTGATGGGCATCGTCAAGCGCGAGGAAGGCGTTGCCGCCGCCGAGGTCGCCGCCAAGACCTCGGGCGTGCGCCGGGTGGTCAAGGTATTCGAGTACATAGACTGAACGACCGGACCGGCCGACGGCCTCCGGGGCAATTATCGAGAACACGCTTGAGGAGAATCTCATGATCTGGATCCTGGTTGTCCTCCTGGCCGGCGTTGCCGCCTTCCTGGCCTATCTGCTGTTCAAGCAACGCGGCAACGCGGTCGTCCGAGCCGACGACCATGACTCGGCCATTCCCGTCGCCACGCCGATCCAGGCCAAGCCGGCACCGAACAAGCGGCAACACTGGGGCAAGCAGTTCATCGTCATCGACCCCGACGAGGCTTGCCCAGAGGCGCGCGAAATGCACGGCCACTGCTTCGCCTACGGCAAGGTGCCCTCCGTGCCCTTGCAAGGCTGCGCCCATACCAACTGCACCTGCCACTTCCGCGACATCGATGAGCGTCGTTCCGGCCAGGAGCGTCGTTCCGGCAAGGAACGCCGGGATGACGTGCGCTTCGAGGACAAAGCCGACCGCCGTTCCGGCAAGGACCGGCGCAATAGCGACGACCACTACGACTGGCGCTACAACCCGTGAAATACCGCGACCTGCGCGACTTCATCGGCCAGCTTGAGGCCCGTGGCGAACTGAAGCGGATCAGCGTCGAAGTCGACCCCCACCTGGAAATGACCGAGATCGGCGACCGCGTATTGCGCGCCGGCGGTCCGGCCCTGCTGTTCGAGAAGCCGAAAGGCCATGCCATGCCGGTGCTCACCAACCTGTTCGGCACCGTGAAGCGGGTCGCCCTGGGCATGGGCGAGGAAGACCCGGCCCGGCTGCGCGAGATCGGCCAGCTGCTGGCCTACCTGAAGGAGCCGGAACCGCCCAAGGGCCTGCGCGACGCCTGGGAGAAGTGGCCGGTCCTCAAGCAGGTGCTCAACATGGCACCGAAGGAAGTGCGCTCGCCGGCCTGCCAGGAGGTGGTCTGGGAAGGCCGGGACGTCGACCTCGCGCGCCTGCCCATCCAGACCTGCTGGCCGGGCGACGTCGCGCCCCTGATCACCTGGGGCCTGGTCATCACCAAAGGGCCGCGCAAGGCGCGCCAGAACCTGGGCATCTACCGCCAGCAGGTGATCGGCCCCAACAAGGTGATCATGCGCTGGCTGGCCCACCGCGGCGGCGCCCTCGATTTCCGCGACTTCCAGCAAAGCAACCCGGGCCAGCCCTTCCCGCTCTGCGTCGCCATCGGCGCCGATCCGGCCACCATCCTGGGCGCCGTGACGCCGGTGCCGGACTCGCTGTCCGAGTACCAGTTCGCCGGCCTGCTGCGCGGCGCCAAGACCGAGGTCGCCAAGGCAATCGGCAACGACCTCAACGTGCCGGCCTCGGCCGAGATCGTCCTGGAAGGCGTCATCCATCCGGGCGAGACGGCGTTGGAAGGGCCTTACGGCGACCACACCGGCTACTACAACGAGCAGGAGACCTTCCCGGTGTTCACCGTCGAGCGCATCACCATGCGGCGCGACCCGATCTACCACAGCACCTACACCGGCAAGCCGCCGGACGAGCCGGCGATCCTGGGCGAGGCCCTGAACGAGGTGTTCGTGCCCCTGCTGCAGAAGCAGTTTCCGGAGATCACCGACTTCTGGCTGCCGCCCGAGGGCTGTAGCTACCGCATGGCGGTAGTCAGCATGAAGAAACAGTATCCCGGCCACGCCAAGCGGGTGATGTTCGGGGTCTGGTCCTTCCTGCGCCAGTTCATGTACACCAAGTTCATCCTGGTCACCGACGACGACGTCAACGTGCGCGACTGGAAGGACATCATGTGGGCCCTGACCACCCGGGTCGACCCCGCGCGCGACGCCCTGATCGTCGAGAACACGCCGATCGACTACCTGGACTTCGCCAGCCCGGTGTCCGGACTCGGCTCCAAGATGGGCATCGACGCCACCAACAAGTGGCCGGGCGAGACCGACCGCGAGTGGGGCACGCCGATCGCCATGACCGGCGAGGTCAAGGCCAGGGTGGACGCCATCTGGTCGCAACTCGGCCTCTGAAGATGCTCGACCGGGAACGCCTGCAACGCTTTTCGCCCCTCGACACCCTGTCGGCGGAAGGCCTGTCGCGCGCGGCCGAGGCCATGACCGAACGCCGCCTCGCCATCGGCGACATCCTGTTCCGCAAGGGCGACAACGATACCCTGGCCTTCTTCCTGCTCGACGGCAACGTCACCCTGCGCTCCGACCCGGGCGCCCAGCCCCTGCTCATCCGCGGCGGCAGCGATTCCGCCCTGGTGCCCCTGTCGCGCCTGAAGCCGCGCCGCTATACCGCCATCGCCGATACCCCGGTGACCGTGGCCGTGATCGAAGAAGCCCCGCTCAACGAACTGCTGGCGGTCGACCGCGTCGACAACTACGAAGTCGACGAGGTCGGCGCCACCGATCCGGCCTGGCTGTTCAAGCTCATGGCCAACCCGCTCTACGCCAAGGTGCCGGCGGAGCACTTCGCCACCCTGTTCTGCCGCATGGAAGCGGTCGCCGCGCGCGACGGCCAGATCCTCGTGCGCCAGGGCGAGCCGTGCGAACACTACTACATCGTGCGCCAGGGCAAGGTCCGGCTCTGGTGCTCCCTGTCCGGCGACACGCCGATCCTGATCGAGGAACTGGGCGAGGGCGACGCCTTCGGCGACGATTCCCTGGTCCGGGGGGCGCCGGCGGAACTCAGCTACATCATGGCCGGAGACGGCCTCCTCTTGCGCCTGTCCAAGGCCGATTTCGACCGCCTGCTCAAGCCCGCCCTGGCGGAGTGGATCGCCAACTGAGTCCGGCCGCGGCGGCATCGCACAATACCGTTTCCAAAACCATTAATAGTTGATTACAATACTCGGGTATATACCTGATTTAGGAGCCTGACCATGTCTGCAGAACTCTATTCCGCCGCCCTTGCCGGTGATGCCGAGGCCGTCCGCTCGCTGCTGGCCGCAGGCGCCAACCCGAACTGGGCCGACGAGGCCGGGGCCACCGCCCTGATGGCCGCCGCCGGCCAGGGCAACCTGGATGCCGTGCACGCCCTGCTCGATGCCGGTGCCCAGGCCGATGCCGCCGATGGCAACGGCTGGACCGCCCTGTTCAAGGCCGTCTACAACCACGAACTGGATACCGGATTCGCACCCGTAGCCAAGGCCCTGATCGATGCCGGCGCGAACCCGAACGCCACCATCCATTTCGGCATCACCCCCCTGATGCTGGCCGCCGGCGGCGGCGAGGGCGCGGTCTGCGAAGTCCTGCTGGAGGCGGGCGCCGACCCCAAGGCGATCAACGAGGCGGGGCGCACCGCCTTGCAGATGGCCAAGGAGCGCCACTGGGTCGATGTCATCAACCTGCTCCAGGAGGCCACCGGCTACGTGCCGGAGACCGAAGGCGCCTGCTCCACCACCGGTCGGCACGGTCCCAGCGATGCCGCCGTGGTGAGCTTCATGCCGAGGCGGCCGCACTGAACCGCAGCCAGCAATGAAAAACGCCGCTTCCGCGGCGTTTTTTTCGTCCCGGCGTTACGTTTACATCGCTTCCGCGCTGTAGACCACCGTCATGGTGTGGCTGGCGCCGGCCGGCACGCCGACCACGTTGTCCACGGCATTCCCGCTCTCCACGCAGACCATTTCGCGCCAGCCGCCCTGATTGGTCTTGCCGGGGCCGAAATCGCCCATCTTCTCGGCCTTCTCGAGCCAGGGCGTCCAGACCACGGTGGAGCGGCTGCCGGTCTTGGCGATCCGGATGCGGCGCTTGAGGTCGGGGTCCTCGATGACGCACTCGGCCTCGGTGTTCACATAGACCCGGTCGACCTCGCCGGTGAAGGCCACCGCGCCGGCCTGGGTCTTGCGCTGGCCGCCATCCACCTTGTCGACATATTCGCAGCCGTCCAGGCCGGTGACCGTGGCCGTGCCGATGTCGCCGATGCGCAAATAGGTATGCAGCGCCTCGCCGATCTCGACCGCCTCGGTGTCGAGGTTGCTGGTCACCAGGTCGACCTGCAGCGTGGCGCCGACGGTGGCGACCAGCTCGGCCCGGCAGGCCTTGCCGAACTGGGCATGGGTCTGGTCGTTCGGCATCAGCATGAAGCGGACCTGGGTGTCGCCGTTGGCCAGCGTCGCGCTGGCGGTGACCTGCCACATCACGGTGCGGGCGAAGCCGTGGCCGGGGAAGGTCTTTTCGGTGGCGTGGGGGCCGAACCAGGGCCAGCATACCGGCACCCCGCCACGGATGGACTTGCCGGGGCCGTACTTGGCCTGTTCCGACACCCAGACCACGGGCTCCGCCTGGCTCTTGGGCCGCCAGGAGACGATGTGGGCGCCCTGCAGGCAAATGCTGGCGACGCCGCCGGCGTTGTCGATCTCGGCATAGGTGAGACCGCCGGCGCCCTCGACGAAATTCAGGTTGGGCTGGCCGTAGCGGCTATTGAGGTCGGACGGGTTCATGGCTTGGCTCCTGCGCTTGATGAAAGGAGGTCAGGCGAGGAACAGGGCGATCCAGTTCGCCGCGATCATCGCCAGACAGAGAATGACATAGAAGGAGCCGACGCTACCGGCGCTGTCCGCGGCCAGCTTCTTCATGAAAACGTAGTACAGCACCGTCGTGATGACGTTGAAGGGCAGCCAGCTCAGTGCCTTGGTCCAGACCGCGACGCTGGGGTCGCTGACGCTGCCCCACATGCCCCAGACGAACAGGGCATTGACCGCGATGGCGACGAACAGGAAGCTGCGCCAGCTACTGAAACGCGCCGGCGGGTCCGGGCCCTGCTCGGGCCCGGACGCATCGTCCAGCTTCACTTGCGTTCGACCTGGCTGACGTCGCGCACGGCGCCGTTGGCGGCCGAAGTGGTCATGGCGGCGTAGGCGCGCAGGGCGGCGGAGACCGGGCGGTCGCGCCCGACCGGCTGCCAGGCCTGCTTGCCCCAGGCCTCCATGGCCGTGCGCCGGCGGGCCAGTTCGTCGTCGCTGACGGCGATGCGGATGGTCCGGTTCGGGATGTCGATCTCGATGGTATCGCCCTCTTCGACCAGGCCGATGTTGCCGCCCTCGGCCGCCTCCGGCGAGACGTGGCCGATGGACAGTCCGGAGGTGCCGCCGGAGAAGCGGCCGTCGGTGATCAGGGCGCAGGCCTTGCCCAGGCCCTTGGACTTCAGGTACGAGGTCGGATAGAGCATTTCCTGCATGCCGGGACCGCCGCGCGGGCCTTCGTAGCGGATCACGACCACGTCGCCGGGTTTGATCGCATCGCCCAGGATGGCCTCGACGGCGGCATCCTGGCTCTCGAACACCCGGGCCGGGCCGCTGAAGCGGAGGATGCTGGCGTCGACGCCGGCAGTCTTGACGATGCAGCCGTCCAGGGCCAGGTTGCCGTGCAGCACGGCCAGGCCGCCGTCCTGGGAATAGGCATGCGCCTTGTCGCGCAGGCAACCCTGGGCGCGGTCGAGATCCAGCTCGGGATAGCGCTTGTTCTGCGAGAAGGCGACCTGGGTCGGCACCCCGCCCGGCGCCGCCTTGAAGAACTCGAACACCGAAATGTCGTGGGCCTGGATCACGTCCCAGACGTGGATCGCCTCGCCCATGGTCTTGCTGTGCACGGTATGGCAGCCGCGGTGGATCAGGCCGGCGCGGTCCAGTTCGCCCAGGATGGCCATGACGCCGCCGGCGCGGTGGACGTCCTCCATGTGGTACTGCTGGGTCGAGGGCGCGACCTTGGCCAGGTGCGGCACCTTGTGGCTCAGGCGGTCGATGTCCTTCATGGTGAAGTTGACGCCGGCCTCGCGCGCCGCCGCCAGGAGGTGCAGCACGGTGTTGGTGGAGCCGCCCATGGCGATGTCCAGGCACATGGCGTTCTCGAACGCCTCGAAGGTGGCGATGCCGCGCGGCAGCACCGTGGCGTCGTCCTGCTCGTAATAGCGCTTGGCCAGGTCGACGGCCAGGCGACCGGCGCGCAGGAACAATTCCTTGCGGTCGGCGTGGGTGGCGAGCAGGGAACCGTTGCCGGGCAGGCTAAGACCCAGGGCCTCGGTCAGGCAGTTCATCGAGTTGGCGGTGAACATGCCGGAACAGGAGCCGCAGGTCGGGCAGGCGGAGCGCTCGGTGGCCTCGACCTCTTCATCCGAGCAATGGCTGTCGGCGGCCTGGACCATGGCGTCGACCAGGTCGAGCATGATGGTCTTGCCCTGCCAGACCACCTTGCCGGCTTCCATTGGCCCGCCGGACACGAACACGGTCGGGATGTTCAGGCGCAGGCTGGCCATGAGCATGCCGGGGGTGATCTTGTCGCAGTTGGAGATGCACACCAGGGCGTCGGCGCAGTGGGCGTTGCACATGTACTCGACCGAGTCGGCGATGAGATCGCGGCTGGGCAGGGAATAGAGCATGCCGCCGTGGCCCATGGCGATGCCGTCGTCGATGGCGATGGTGTTGAACTCCTTGGCGACGCCGCCGGCCGCCTCGATCTCCCGCGCCACCATCTGGCCCAGATCCTTCAGGTGGACGTGGCCGGGCACGAACTGGGTGAAGGAGTTGGCGATGGCGATGATGGGCTTGCCGAAATCGCCCTCCTTCATCCCGGTGGCGCGCCAGAGCGCGCGGGCGCCTGCCATGTTACGGCCATGGGTGGTGGTGCGGGAGCGGTATTGCGGCATTTCGGTCACCTAGCTGGGTCTATAATCCTTGCCATTTTAACCCCGCCGGGCACCAACACGTCGTGCCCGCGTTGGATTCGTTCTGAGGCTACTTGATGCTGGTCCACCCCCAATTCGATCCGGTCGCCCTACAGCTCGGCCCCCTCGCCGTACGCTGGTATGGCCTGATGTATGTCGCGGCCTTCATCGCCTTCATCGTCCTCGGCCGCATCCACGCCCGTCGCCGCCCCGACATGCACTGGAACCGGGACATGATCGACGACCTGTTGTTCTTCGGCATCCTGGGCGTGATCGTCGGCGGTCGCCTGGGCGAAATACTGTTCTACCAGCCCGGCTACTATTTCAGCCATCCACTGGAAATCTTCGCGGTCTGGAAGGGCGGCATGAGCTTCCACGGCGGCTTCCTGGGCGTCCTCGCCGCCCTCGCCTGGTTCGCCCGCAAGACCGGCCGGACCTTCTTCGAGATCAGCGACTTCGTCGCCCCCCTGGTGCCCATCGGCCTGATGTTCGGCCGCATCGGCAACTTCATCAACGGCGAACTATGGGGCCGCCCGGCCAGTCCGGACCTGCCCTGGGCGATGATCTTCCCCTATGTCGACGGCCTACCCCGCCACCCCTCGCAGATCTACCAGGCCGCCGGCGAAGGCCTGCTTCTGTTCCTGCTCCTGTGGACCTATTCCGCCTGGCCACGTGCGGTCGGCAAGGTTTCGGCCCTGTTCCTGGTCGGCTATGGCGTGCTGCGCTTCGTCGCCGAATTCTTCCGCAATCCCGACCCCGGCATTTTCAGCGGCCTGCCGCTCGACCTTTCGACCGCGCAATGGCTCTGCGTGCCCATGGTCCTGGTCGGGCTCGGGCTGTTTTTCCGGCGCGGCAACTGAGGTTCCTTACCGAACGCCCGGTTTTTTTGTTATATTTCGCCGCCCAAGGGCCGATAGCTCAGCTGGGAGAGCGCTGCGTTCGCAATGCAGAGGTCGGGAGTTCGATCCTCCTTCGGTCCACCAGATCAGAGAGCCTGTTTCGACAGGCTCTTTTCATTTCCGGCCAGCCAGGCCGCGCCCCTCACCCCGCTGGAATCGCCATGCCGGGGCGGCACCAGCCGGGTGCCGACATGATCGGAAAAGACATATTTATTCCAGAGCCTGGGCACATTGGTATACAGGCGTGCCAAGTTGGACAGGCCACCGCCCAGGACGATGACGTCCGGGTCCAGGATGTTGATGACATGGGCCAGTCCGCGCGCCAGGCGGTCCTCATACTCGTCCAGCGCCGCCCCGCATGCCAGATCACCGGTCGCGGCCCGCGCGGCGATCTCCGGCGGCGCCAACCTGAATCCGCTACGGGCCGCGAAATCCCTGGCCAGGCCCGGGCCCGATAGCCAGGTCTCCAGGCAACCGCGTTTGCCGCAATAGCAGGCGGACCCCGGTAGTTCCTCGGTACGGGGCCAGGGCAACGGATTGTGGCCCCATTCCCCGGCAATGGCATTGGGTCCGCCGAGGACCCGGCCATGCACCACTACACCGGCGCCGCAACCGGTCCCGATGATCACCCCGAACACTACGTCGGCCCCGGCAGCGGCCCCATCGGTGGCTTCGGACAGGGCAAAGCAGTTGGCATCGTTGGCCAGCGCGACAGGCCTGCCGAGCAGGCGCTCCAGATCCTGCTTCAGCGGCTGGCCATTCAGGCAGGTGGAATTGCAGTTTTTCATCAACCCGCTGACGGGCGAGACCGCGCCCGGTGTGCCGATGCCGATATCGGCACGGCTGGCCAATTCCGCTTCCGCCCAGTCGACCAGGCCGGCTATCGTCGCCAGCGTCGCCCGGTAGTCCCCTTGCGGGGTCGCCGTGCGCCGGCGCAGGAGCTCGTTGCCCTGGCCGTCGAGTGCGATCAGTTCGGTCTTGGTGCCGCCCAGGTCTATCCCTACGCGTGCCATGGTCAGACTCCGTGGAGTATCCTGGCCGGATTGTCGCATCGACTCTGGAGAAACGCATGTCCGCTGCCTTGCCCGCCGCCGCCTTCGACCAACTCTTTCTGGCTGCACGCACCCACAATGCCTTCACCGGTCCGATCGAGGACGCCGATCTCCAAGCCATTTTCGACCTGATGAAGTGGGGTCCGACCGGGGCCAACTCCTGTCCGGTGCGCTTCCGCTTCATCCGCAGCCCGGAAGCCAAGGAGACGCTGCGTGCCACCTTGCAGCCAGGCAATGTCGAAAAGACCATGGCGGCGCCGGTGACCGCGCTGGTCGGCTACGACCTGGAGTTCTACGAGCATTTGCCCCGACTCTTCCCTCATGCCGACGCGAAAAGCTGGTTCGTCGGCAACGAGCCTTCGATCCGCCACAACGCTTTCCTGAACGCTTCCCTGCAGGCCGGCTATTTCATCGTTGCGGCGCGCAGTCTGGGCTTCGATTGCGGACCGATGTCCGGCTTCGACAGCGAGAAGGCCGACCAGGCCTTCTTCGCCGGCACCCGGGTCAAATCCTTCATGCTGGTCAACCTGGGCCACGGCGACCCAGCCAAGCTGTATCCGCGCGGACCCCGGTTCGACTTCTCCGAGGTCTGCGCCGTCCTTTAGACGTCCAGGTTGCGCACGCCCAGGGCGTTGGTCTCGATGAAGTTGCGCCGGGGCTCGACTTCCTCGCCCATCAGGGTGGTGAAGATCTCGTCGGCGGCAATGGCGTCCTCGATCTGGACCCTGAGCAGGCGGCGTACCTGCGGGTCCATGGTGGTTTCCCAGAGTTGTTCCGGGTTCATCTCGCCCAGACCCTTGTAGCGCTGGATGCCGAGGTTCTTCTTGGCCTCGTCGAGCAACCATTCCAGGGCCTGGCGGAAATCGTAGGCGGCGGCGCGTGATTCGCCGCGCCGGATCTCGGCGCCCTGGCCGATCAGGCCGACCAGCAGACCGGCCGTGTGCTTGAGTTGATCGTAGTCGCCGCTGGCCAGGAAATCGCGGTTCAGGTGGCTGACCAGGCTGATACCGTGCCGGGTCTTGCTGATCTCGAGGCGCCAGGCCTCCTCGTCGGGAATCGCCTTCACGGTAACCGGGCCGAGCTTGAGCAGTTCGGTAGCCAGGAGCTGGGCGGAACGATTGGCGCCGGCCTCGTCCTCCAGCTTGACCTCGGGTATGTGCAGGAGGCCGAACAGGACATCGTGGTCGATGCGGCGTGACAGCCGGTCGATGATGGCTTCCGAAACCAGGTAGTCGCGGGCGATTTCTTCGAAGGTTTCCTTGCTGAGCGGTTCCGCGCCTTCCCTGGGCAGGAGCTCGGCGCCATTCAAGGCGGCACGCAGCAGATACTGCTTCAGCTCGTAGTCGTCCTTCAGGTAGTTCTCGCTACGGCCCTGCTTGACCTTGTACAGCGGCGGCTGGGCGATGTAGATATGGCCGCGCTCGACCAGCTCGGGCATCTGGCGGTAGAAGAAGGTCAACAACAGGGTGCGGATGTGGGAGCCGTCCACGTCCGCGTCGGTCATGATGATGATGCGGTGGTAGCGCAGCTTGGCCGGGTTGTAGTCTTCCTTGCCGATGCCGGTGCCCAGCGCGGTGATCAGGGTGGCCACCTCCTGGGACGACAGCATCTTGTCGAAACGGGCCTTCTCGACGTTGAGGATCTTGCCCTTGAGCGGCAGGATGGCCTGGAACTTGCGGTCGCGGCCCTGCTTGGCGGAGCCGCCGGCGGAATCGCCCTCGACCAGGTAGAGCTCGCACAGGGCAGGATCCTTCTCCTGGCAGTCGGCCAGCTTGCCGGGCAGGCCGGCGGAATCCAGCACACCCTTGCGCCGGGTCATGTCGCGCGCCTTGCGGGCGGCATCACGGGCGCGCGCGGCCTCGACGATCTTGGCACAGATGGTCTTGGCGTCGGCGGGACGTTCCAGCAGATATTCCGACAGCTTGGCGGCCACCACGTCCTCGACGGCCTGGCGCGCTTCGCTCGACACCAGCTTCATCTTGGTCTGCGAGGAGAACTTGGGATCGGGCATCTTCACCGACAGGACGCAGGCCAGGCCCTCGCGCATGTCGTCGCCGGTGATCTCCACCTTGGCCTTCTTGGCGATCTCGTTTTCCTCGATGTACTTGTTGATGACCCGGGTCATGGCCGCGCGCAGGCCGGTCAGGTGGGTGCCGCCATCCGACTGCGGGATGTTGTTGGTGAAGCAGAGAACCTGTTCCTGGTAGCCGCTGTTCCATTGCATGGCCACCTCGGCGCTGATGGTGACGCCGTTGATGATGCTCTCGCCAGTAGCGTTGACCACGTTCGGGTGCAAGGCGGTCTTGCTGCGGTTGATGTATTCGACGAAGCCCTTCACCCCACCCGAGAAGGCGAAGTTCTCATGGCGGCCGTCGCGTTCGTCGATCAGCTCGATCTTGACGCCGTTGTTGAGGAACGACAGCTCGCGGATGCGCTTGGCCAGGATCTCGAAATGGTAATCGACCGTGCCGAAGATTTCCTCGTCGGCGCGGAAGTGCACCTCGGTGCCGGTGCGGGAAGTCTCGCCAAGCACCTTGAGGGGCGAGACCTCGACGCCGTGCTGGATCTCGATCAGGCGATCCTGCGGCACGCCACGGTGGAACTCCATGGCATAGGCCTTGCCGTCGCGCCGGATCACCAGCTTGAGCCAGCGCGACAGGGCGTTGACGCAGGACACGCCGACGCCGTGCAGGCCCCCCGATACCTTGTAGCTGTTCTGGTTGAACTTGCCGCCGGCATGCAGCACGCACATGACGATCTCCGCCGCCGAACGCTTGGGTTCGTGCTTGTCGTCGAACTTGATGCCGGTCGGGATGCCGCGGCCGTTGTCCGTGATGGCAATGGAATTGTCCGCGTGGATGATGACCTTGATGTCGTCGCACCAGCCGGCCAGGGCCTCGTCGATGGCATTGTCCAGGACCTCGAACACCATGTGGTGCAGACCGGTACCGTCCTGGGTGTCGCCGATGTACATGCCCGGGCGTTTACGCACGGCCTCCAGGCCTTCGAGTTGCTGGATGCTGTCTTCGTCGTAGCCGCCGTTACCGGCGCCGTTTTCGTGTTCCACGTGAAACATTCCTTCTCGGATGGTTGGGAGTCCTTGCGGACGGGTCGTCGAGGATCAGATCCGCATCGGCATGACGACGTAACGGAAGTTGTCGTCTTCCGGCATGGTGATCAGCATGCTGCTGTTGGCATCGCCGAACAGGCAACGCACCGCTTCGCAGTCCAGGTTGTTGAGGACGTCCTGGATGTATTGGACGTTGAAGCCGATGTCCAGGGGATCGTAGGCATAGTTGATCTCCAGTTCTTCCTGGGCCTCTTCCTGCTCGTTGTTGCTGCACGCGATGCGCAGGGTGCCGGCGGTCATGGCCAGGCGCACACCGCGGTACTTGTCGTTGGTCAGGATGGCAGCGCGGGTCAGTGACTGGTGCAGGCGCTGGCGATTGATGTCGAAGTGCTTCTCATAGCCGACCGGAACGACGCGCTGGTAGTCGGGAAACTTGCCGTCCACCACCTTGCTGCGCAGCTCGAAATTCGGGTGGCTGAACACTACCTGGTTGGCGCCGATGCGCACACGTGCCTTTGCATCGTCCTCGCCCAGCAGCTTGATCAGTTCCATGACCGTCTTGCGCGGCAGGATCACTTCCACCGGCTGGGCGACTTCGGCTTCCAGCTCGATGGCATCCACGGCCAGGCGGTGGCCGTCGGTCGCCGCGACCACCAGCTTGTTGCCCTGCAATTGGAACAACATGCCGTTCAGGTAGTAGCGGATGTCCTGTACCGCCATGGCGTACTGGGCGCGGGCCAGCAGCTTGCGCAGTTTGCTGGCGCTCACTTCCAGCTCGATGCCGTCGCCCTCGCCGCTCTGCAGCTTGGGGAAATCCTTGGCCGGCAGGGTTTGCAGGTTGAACCGGCTCTTGCCGGCCTGGATGCGCACTTGTTCGTTGTTGAGGTCGAGCGCCATGCCGGTTTCGTCCGGCAGTGAGCGGGTGATGTCGAGCAGCTTGCGCGCCGATACCGTGAAGGAGGTGTCCTGTTCCGCTTCGTTGTCCATCCAGGTGGTGATCTGGAGTTCCAGGTCGGTTGCGATCAGCGCGGTCTTGCCGACGCTGTTTTCAACCAGGATGTTGGAAAGGATGGGCAGGGTGTGTTTGCGTTCCACCACGCCGACAACGGCTTGCAGCGGTTTGAGCAGGGTTTCCTTCTGGCAGTTAAGTACAAGCATAATATCTCTTTCGTTAGTAGTAATAACGTTTGATACTGACCTGTATAAGTCGATATTTCTAATTAAAATCAGGTAATTATATCATCACAAAAGCTGTGGATAAATCCTGTACGGGGTGTGCACGGATTGGGGATAAATCAGTGCTCGCCCAATAACGGCCAAACCATCCACAGGATTCCAGCCCATTCATCCACATGGTTATCCCGTCAGCACCTGGATCAGAAGGCTGTAGTCCTTCCTGAACTCGGGCTCGGTGTTTTTCAGTTCCTCGATCTTGCGACAGGCATGCAGTACCGTGGTGTGGTCGCGGCCGCCGAAGGCCTGACCGATCTCCGGCAACGACAGGTCGGTCAACTCCTTGGCCAGGTACATGGCCATCTGGCGGGGCCGGACCAGGTTACGGGTACGTTTTTTCGAGAACATGTCGGCGACTTTTATCTTGTAGTAGTCGGACACGGTCTTCTGGATGTTCTCGATCGACACCTGGCGGTTCTGTACCGCCAGCAAATCCTTCAGCGCTTCCTTGGCCAGCTCGACGGTGATCGGCAGCTTGTGGAAGCGGGCGTAGGCGATGACGCGCTTGAGGGCGCCCTCAAGCTCGCGCACGTTCGAGCGCACCTGCTTGGCGATGAAGAAGGCGGTGCTCTCGCCCAGCTGTTCGCCCTCCTGCTGCGCCTTGTTGAGCAGGATGGCGACCCGCATCTCCAGTTCGGGCGGCTCCAGCATCACGGTCAGGCCCCAACTGAAACGCGACTTCAGGCGCTCCTCGATGCCTTCCATGTCCTTCGGGAAGGTATCGCTGGAGATGATCACCTGCTTGTGCGATTCGATCAGGTTGTTGAAGGTGTAGAAGAATTCTTCCTGGGTACGGCCCTTGCCGGCAAAGAACTGGATGTCGTCGATGAGCAGGATGTCGAGGGTGTCGTACTTGCGCTTGAATTCGTCGAACGATTTGTGCCGGAACGCCTTGACCATGTCGGAGACGTAACGCTCGGCATGGATGTAGCGGACCTGGGCCTTGGGGTTGTTCTCCACCACCTTGTTGCCGATGGCCTGGATCAGATGGGTCTTGCCCATGCCGACGCCGCCGTAGACGAACAGCGGGTTGTAGCCGGATCCGGGATTGTCGGCCACTTGCAGGGCGGCGGCGCGCGCCAGGTCGTTGGCCTTGCCACGCACGAAACTGGAAAAGTTGAAGTTCGGGTTGAGGCGGGATTCGTTCGCTACCGGCTTGTCCGCGGCGGCGGGTGCGCGGACACCGGGCTTGGCTACCGGCGCGGCGTCCGCTCCTTCATCCTTGCCGGCAGCTTTCTGCTTCGCTTCGACGATGATCGACAATTCGGTCGGCTTGCCGAAATAGGCCGTGGCCAGGCCTTCGATCTCAGTCAGGAACTTGTCCTTGATCCACTGCGCGACGAACCGGTTGGGTGCGCTGATCTGCACTTGTCCGTCGCCGACGCTCACCGTCAGGGGCTTGATCCAGGTATTGACTTGCTGGGCGTTGAGCTTGACCTGGAAATGCCCCAGACAATGGGACCAGAAATCGTGCATGGGCGGACGCAGTCGACGAGAGGGGGTAAGGGAATTACGGGACCCCGCATTGTAGCACTGCAAGGCCTGCCCAGAGGCCGTGAAATGTTTGACAAATTAGGGGCTTAAAAGGTCTAATACGCCGCTTTTACGTATTGTCGTAATTTAGGAATAACCATGAAACGCACTTATCAGCCCTCCGTAGTCCGTCGCAAGCGCACCCACGGCTTCCGCGCCCGCATGAAGACCAAGGGTGGTCGCGCGGTCATCAACGCTCGCCGCGCCAAGGGCCGCAAGCGTCTCGCCGTTTGACGGACAGCATGCACCGGGGGCGGTACGCCTTCGGTTGGGACAGTAAACTCAGGAAAACGGATGATTTTTCATCCGTTTTTCGTTTCAAGCGAGCCCAGCGGGGCAGTCATCTGGACATATTCTTCCGCGATAATGGACTCGCTTATCCGCGCCTGGGCCTGATCGTACCGAAGAAGATACTGGCCTTGGCAGTAATCCGGAACCGGACCAAGCGGGTATTGCGTGAAGCTTTCCGGCTCGGCCAGGCCGAGTTGGGTGGATTGGACGTAGTCATCCGGGTCAAGGCCGCCGGCCGGGATGCCGATTACCGGACGCAGTGGGATCAGTTCGTGCGCAGACGCGCCGGTCGAGCCCAAGCTGCTCCGGTCAACGAATGAACGGGTAGAACATGGATTTGCAACGCATCGTCGCCTTCGTCGTGTTTTCCTTCTCCTTGCTGATGCTCTGGAATGCATGGCAGGACTATAACCATCCCAAGCCGGCCGTGGTTACGCAGGCGGGTGGCCAGCAGACGGCAAACCCGGCCCTGCCGACGCCCGGCCAGTCCCTGCAGGCGCCGCAGCAGGCAGCGGCCCCCTCTACCGGACAGGTCGCCGTGGGCACCCGCGCGGTGGTCAAGACCGATGTCATGACCGCCACCGTCGACGCCAATGGCGGCGACATCCGCGAACTGGTCCTGCCCGCCTACCGCCGCAACGAGGACAGGACCAAGCAGTTCGTCCTGTTCGAGGAACAGCCCGGCCGCAGCTACTTCGCCCAGTCCGGCTTCGTCGGCGACGGCATGGTCAACCACAAGACGGTCTACGAACTGGTACCCGGCGAATACGACCTCAAGCCCGGCCAGGACACCGTCAGGTTGAGCATGAAGGCGACGGTCGGCGGCGCCGAGGTGGTGAAGACCTATACCTTCACCCGCGGCAGCTATGTGATCGGTGTCGACTACAGCGTCCACAACATCGGCAGCGCCCCGCTGCAAGGCTTCCCCTACTACCAGCTGGCCCGCCACGGCAAGGCACCCGAAGGCGAATCTTCCTTCGTCTACACCTTCACCGGCCCGGCCATGTACACCGAGGAAGGCAAGTTCCAGAAGATCAAGTTCGAGGACATCGCCAAGGGCAAGGCCGACCACGTCAAGGCCGCCCCGGACGGTTGGATCGGCATGATCCAGCACCACTTCGTCGCCGCCTGGCTGCCCGCCTCGGACGACCACGACAAGCGCGAGTTCTACACCCGCTCCCTGGACAACGGCGAATACAGCGCCGGCCTGATCCTGCCGGCCGTCCAGGTCGCACCGGGCGAGACCAAGAGCACTTCGATGCGCCTGTACGCCGGCCCGCAGGACCAGGAGAAGCTCAAGGAACTGGCCCCCGGCCTGGAGCACGTGGTCGACTACGGCTGGCTCACCATCCTGGCCTATCCCCTGTTCATCCTCCTCAACTGGCTGGAAAACCTGGTCCACAACTGGGGCGTCGCCATCATCCTGCTCACCGTGCTCATCAAGGGCGCCTTCTATCCCCTGTCCGCGGCCAGCTACAAGTCGATGGCCCAGATGCGCAAGCTGGCGCCGCGCCTGCAGCATCTCAAGGAGCGCTACGGCGACGACCGCCAGAAGCTGCATGAAGCGATGATGAAGGTCTACAAGGACGAGAAGATCAATCCGCTCGGTGGTTGCCTGCCCATCCTGGTGCAAATCCCGGTCTTCATCGCCCTGTACTGGGTGCTGATGGGCGCGGTCGAACTGCGCCAGGCGCCCTTCGCCCTGTGGATCACCGACCTGTCCGCCGCCGACCCGTACTACGTCCTGCCGGTCATCATGGCGGCGACCATGTTCATCCAGCAGAAGCTGTCGCCGACGCCGCCCGATCCGGTCCAGGCCAAGGTCATGATGTTCATGCCGATCGCCTTCTCGGTGTTCTTCTTCTTCTTCCCGGCCGGCCTGGTGCTCTACTGGCTGGTCAACAACGTCCTGTCCATCCTGCAGCAATGGCGCATCAACCACGTGATCGAACGCGCCGGACATGGCAGCAAGACCGCATGACGTAATCGCCGCCGTCGCCACCGCCCCCGGTCGGGGCGGCATCGGCGTGGTGCGGGTATCCGGCCGCGACCTCGCGGCCATCGTTGCCGGCATCGTCGGCAAGCCGCTGGAACCCCGCCGTGCGACCTACGCCCGCTTCCGCGCCGCCGAGGGCGAGACCCTGGACGAAGGCATTGCCCTCTACTTCCAGGCGCCCCATTCCTTCACCGGCGAGGACGTCCTCGAACTGCAAGGCCACGGCGGCCCCCAGGTCCTGCAACTGGTCCTGGAGCGCTGCCTGGAACTGGGTGCCCGCGCCGCTGAGCCGGGCGAGTTCAGCCGCCGGGCCTTCCTGAACGACAAGATCGACCTGGCCCAGGCGGAAAGCATCGCCGACCTGATCGATGCCCAGAGCCGCGAGGCCGCCCGCTCCGCGGTGCGCTCCCTGACCGGCGAGTTCTCGCGCCACATCCGCGACCTGGTCGACGCTCTCATCCACCTGCGCATGCTGGTCGAGGCCACCCTGGACTTCCCCGAGGAAGAGATCGACTTCCTGGAAAAGGCCGATGCCTTCGGCCGGCTCGACGGCATCGAGGCCAGACTGGCGGGTGTCCTGCAACAGGCACGCCAGGGCGCCCTGCTCAGGGAAGGCCTCAACGTCGTCCTGGTCGGCCAGCCCAACGTCGGCAAGTCCAGCCTGCTCAACGCCCTGGCCGGCTACGAGGCGGCCATCGTCACCGATATTGCCGGCACCACCCGCGACGCCCTGCGCGAGGCCATCCAGATCGAAGGCATCCCCCTGCACGTCACCGACACCGCCGGCCTGCGCGAGACCACCGACACCGTCGAGGCCATGGGCATCGCCCGTACCTGGCAGGCGGTCGAGCAGGCCGACGTCGCCCTGTTGCTGGTCGACGCCGCCCATGGCGTTGGCGCCGACGAGGCGGTCATCCTGGCGCGCCTGCCGGCCATTCCCCGCCTGACGGTGCACAACAAGATCGACCTGGCCGGGGAAGTCGCACGCCTGTCCGAAGATGGCAGCGAAATCTGGCTCTCGGCCAGGTCCGGCACCGGTCTCGATTTGTTGCGCAGGCGGCTGTGCGAACTGGCCGGCTGGCAGGCCGCTGGGGAAGGCATCTACATGGCGCGGCGCCGGCATCTCGTGGCCCTGGCCGAAGCGGCCAGCCACCTGGCGCAGGCCCGGGCCAACCTGCCTGCACTCGACTTGTTTGCGGAAGAGCTGCGTTTGGCCCAGACGGCGCTCAACACCATTACCGGCGAATTCGGCGCCGACGATCTGCTGGGCGAGATATTCAGCCGCTTCTGCATCGGAAAATAGCGGCATTTGCGAACCTTGCCGCAAGGTTACGCATGCGTAGATCGGTCGACAAAATCGCCCTGCTTGCTCTCGGAAGCGCGTGCGCCAGGCCTTGTCGCCACGCGCGCCTTACAAGGCACCAAACCCAAACGACTCCGGCAGTATCTCCACCCCGTCGTCATTGAAGTGACGCCGCTTCCAGTTCAGGTCGGAGATGAACATCAGTTCCTCGAACACTTCCGGGGGAAAACCGTGACGGTTATCGCGGTCGTCGACCAGCAACGCATTCAATAAGTGCTCGGCGGCTTCCGGACTCACCCAAGCCTGGGCCAGCCGCTCGGCAATATGGGGAAAATCACGCTCCAGCAGGCTTTCGCCTTCCGTGGGCGAACGGGTGGCCATTTTCATCGCCGTATCCATCACTCCGCTCCCGTTAACCTTCTTGCTTACTTTATAGTCGTGGTCATCTTCATTGACCAAGCTGCGTCATGGCCCTGCCCGATCCGACGAATGAGCCCGCCGCCCTCTCCTGGCGCGGCATCCTGAACGAAGTCCTGCGCTATCGCCGCCGCCTGGTGGCGGCCAACCTGGTGGCCATCGTCGCCGTGATGCTGGCGGTGCCGGTGCCGCTGGTGCTGCCCATCCTGGTCGACGAGGTCCTGCTCGACAAGCCGGGGCGTTATGTCGCCACGGTCGCGCCGTTGTTCCCGGCCGCCTGGCATGGCCCGGTGCTGTTCATCGGCAGCGCCCTGCTCCTTACCGTGGTGCTGCGCCTGGGCTCCATCCTGCTCAACGTCTGGCAGGGGCGCAGTTTCGCCCTGGTCGCCAAGGAGGTGGTGTTCCTGATCCGCCGCCGCCTGCTCGAACGCCTGTCCAAGATCGCCCTGTCGCAGTACGAGACCCTGGGTTCGGGCAAGGTGACCTCGCATTTCGTCACCGACCTGAATGCCATCGACAGCTTCCTGGGCGCCTCGATCTCCGGCTTCCTGGTTGCGGTCCTGTCGCTGATCGGCGTGGCGGCGGTGCTGTTCTGGATGAACTGGCAGATGGCCTTGTTCATCCTGCTGCTCAACCCGCTGGTGATCGGTTTTTCCAGCCATCTGGGCAAGAAAGTGAAGGAATGGAAGCGGCGCGAGAACACCGCCTTCGAACTGTTCCAGGAGGCACTGACCGAGACCCTGGATGCCCTGGCCCAGATCCGCGCCATGAACCGGGAACGCCATTACCTGGCCCGGGTGGTCGACAAGGCCGGCGACATCCGCTTCCACGCCGCCGCCTATGCCTGGAAGTCCGAGGCCCTGAGCCGCACCTCGTTCTTCATCTTCCTGGTCGGCTTCGACCTGTTCCGGGCGGTTTCCATGCTCATGGTGCTCTACTCGGGCCTGAGCATAGGCGAGATGTTGGCGGTGTTCGGCTACCTCTGGTTCATGATGTCTCCGGTGCAGGAGATCATCAACATCCAGTACGCCTGGTTCGCCGCCAACGCCGCCATCAGCCGGGTCAACGGCCTGCTCGCCCTGCAAGCGGTCGACGACAGGGGCGGCGGGCGCGATCCGTTCGCCGGCAGCGAGACGGTCGGTCTGGAGCTGCGCCACCTGAGCTTTGCCTACGGCGATGGCGAAGTTGTCCTCGATGACGTCAGCCTGACCATCGCGCCGGGCGAGAAGGTGGCCCTGGTCGGGGCCTCGGGGGGCGGCAAGTCGACCCTGGTCCAGGCCCTGCTCGGGCTGTATCCGGCCAGCGCGGGGGCGATCCTGTACGGCGGTGTGGAGGTCGGCGAAATCGGCTGGGCGACTGTACGCGACCATGTCGGCGTGGTCCTCCAGCACCCGGTGCTGTTCAATGCCAGCGTGCGCGACAACCTGGCCATGGGCCGGGAATTTCCGGATGAGCGGCTATGGCACGCCCTGGCGATCGCCCAGCTGAAGGAACTGGTCGAGGACTTGCCGGGCGGTCTCGATGCCATCGTCGGCCGCCACGGCGTGCGCCTGTCCGGCGGCCAGCGCCAGCGCCTGGCGATCGCCCGCATGGTCCTGACCGAGCCCAAGGTGGTGATCCTGGACGAGGCGACCTCGGCCCTCGATACCGAAACCGAGCGTACCCTGCATCATGCCCTGGCCGATTTCCTGCGCGGCCGCACCACCCTGATCATCGCCCACCGCCTGTCGGCGGTGAAGCAGGCCGACCGCATCCTGGTGTTCGAGAGCGGCCGGGTGGTCGAGGAAGGCGAGCACGCCGCCCTGATGGAGAAGGGCGGCCTGTACCACAAGCTATACGCCCACGCCTGACGGCGTCAGTGGCTGGCGATCCAGTTCGCGGTCGCCCAGTCCATGGTCTGGATGTGCTGGATGAACCAGGCCGGAATTTCCTGTCCGATCACGCGCACGACCATGGCCGGGTCGGCGCTGCCGGCGGCAATGCCGGCGGTCAGGCCGGCCAGCCAGTCCAGGGCGCGCTCGTGCTCGTTCTTGTGCACCGGATAGGGTGGGAAGCCGGTGGCTTGCATGGCGACCTCCTCGCGTCCGAAGTGCTCGCGGTTGTGGTCCAGGAAGGCGCGGCAGGCCTGGGCCAGGGTGGCGCCGTCGGCGGGATAGGCCGGCAGGGCGGCGAGCATGGCTTCGAGCTGTTCGGCGGCGTGGTCGTGGTCGTCATTCATGAAATCGACCGGTAACCGGGGTATTTCCATATGCATCTAAGACACCTGGTTGGGCAATGCGGCTATCATAAGCGGCGCGCTGGTCCGGGACCATGACAAAAGTCATGCCTGCAGTGCGATGTTTCACGTGAAACAGCGGCCGAATTTGCGTAGAATCGCGCTCCCTTCGCGAGCCAGAACCCCGACTTAAGCTGATGATTTTCCCGGATATATTCGATGTGATCGTGGTCGGAGGCGGCCATGCCGGTACCGAAGCGGCACTGGCCTGCGCCCGCATGGGCGTGCGCACCCTGCTGCTCAGCCACAACATCGAAACCCTGGGCCAGATGTCCTGCAACCCGTCCATCGGCGGCATCGGCAAGGGCCATCTGGTGCGCGAGGTCGACGCCCTCGGCGGCGCCATGGCGATCGCCACCGACGAGGCCGGCATCCAGTTCCGTACCCTGAACTCATCGAAGGGGCCGGCCGTGCGCGCCACCCGCGCCCAGGCCGACCGACTTCTCTACAAGCAGGCCATCCGCAGCCGCCTGGAGAACCAGGCCAACCTGACCCTGTTCCAGCAGGCGGTCGACGACCTCGTGCTCGAAGGCGACCGGGTCGCCGGGGTGCGCACCCAGCTCGGCCTGGTGTTCCGCTGCCGTACCGTGGTGCTGACGGCCGGTACCTTCCTGGACGGTCTCGTCCACGTCGGCCTGGAGCACTTCCCGGCCGGGCGCATGGGCGATCCGCCGGCCGTCTCCCTGGCGGCCAGGTTGCGCGAACTGCAACTGCCGGCCGGGCGCCTGAAGACCGGTACGCCGCCGCGCATCGACGGCCGCAGCATCGACTTCGCGCAGACCCAGGAGCAGCCCGGCGACGACCCGGCGCCGGTATTCTCGTTCATGGGCGACCGCGCCATGCACCCGCGCCAGCTGCCCTGCTGGATCACCCACAGCAACGCACGTACGCACGAGATCATCCTCGGCGGCCTCGACCGCTCGCCGCTGTATACCGGCGTCATCGAGGGGGTGGGGCCGCGCTACTGCCCGTCCATCGAGGACAAGATCAAGCGCTTCGCCGACAAGGATTCGCACCAGATATTCCTGGAGCCGGAAGGCCTGGGCACCCACGAGTATTACCCGAACGGCATTTCCACCAGCCTGCCCTTCGACGTCCAGCTGGCCCTGGTGCGCTCGATCAAGGGCCTGGAGCACGCCCATATCCTGCGCCCCGGTTACGCCATCGAATACGATTATTACGACCCGCGCGGCTTGAAGCCGTCCCTGGAGACCAAGGCCATCGCCGGCCTGTTCTTCGCCGGCCAGATCAACGGCACCACGGGCTACGAGGAGGCCGCCGCCCAGGGCCTGCTGGCCGGCCTCAACGCCGGTTTGCAGGTGCGGGACCAGGACGCCTGGTGGCCGCGCCGCGACGAGGCCTACCTGGGCGTCCTGGTCGACGACCTGATCACCCGTGGCGTCTCCGAGCCGTACCGTATGTTTACCAGCCGGGCCGAGTACCGCCTGTCCCTGCGCGAGGACAACGCCGACCTGCGCCTGACCGAGACCGGTCGCCGCCTGGGCGTGGTCGACGATGCCCGTTGGCAACGTTTCGAGGCAAAGCGCGAGGCCATCGCCCGCGAATCCGAGCGCCTGAAGTCGACCTGGGTGCATCCCGGCCGCCTGCCCGAGGCCGAGGCGGTGCGGGTGCTCGGCAAGCCGATCGAACGGGAATACTGCCTGTTCGACCTGCTGCGCCGGCCCGAGGTCGGCTACGAACAACTGCTGACCCTGCCCGAGGCCGGCGAGCCCGTGACCGATCCCGAGGTGCGCGAGCAGGTCGAGATCCAGGCCAAGTACTCCGGCTACGTCGACCGCCAGATCGAGGAGATCGCCCGCCAACGCCAGCTCGAGGACACGCCGTTGCCGGCCGACCTCGACTACATGGCGCTCAAGTCGTTGTCCATCGAAGTGCGCCAGAAGCTCAGCCAGGCCCGCCCGGCCACCCTGGGCCAGGCCTCGCGCGTCTCCGGCGTCACCCCGGCGGCCATCTCGGTGCTGACGGTTTATCTGAAACGGGCCGAGAAGACGCGGGAGCGGGCATGAAGGAACGATTGAACGCGGCCCTGACCGCCATGGGCCTGGATATCGCCGGCGAGCGGCAGGATCGCCTGATCGCCTATCTCGATCTGCTGCGCAAGTGGAACAAGACCTATAACCTGACCGCCATCCATGAGCCGGAGCGGATGCTCACCCACCACCTGCTAGACAGTCTGGCGGTGCTGCCTTATGTGACCGCCGGTCGTCTGCTCGACGTCGGCGCCGGTGCCGGCCTGCCCGGCATCCCGCTCGCCATCGCCCGGCCCGAACTGGCCGTGACCCTGATCGACGCCAGCCACAAGAAGGCCGCCTTCATGCAGCAGGCCGCCATCGAGCTCAAGCTCGCCAACGTGACGGCGCTGCATGGCCGGGTCGAGGATCTGCGGCCCGAGGCGCCCTACCCGCAGATCATCTCGCGCGCCTTCAGCGACCTGTCCGACTTCGTGCGCGTCACTGGCCACCTCCTGGCCGAGGGTGGCGAGTGGCTGGCCATGAAAGGGCTGTTTCCCAACGAGGAGATCGCCCTGCTCAAGGGGGCCCGCCTGAAGCGGGATATCGAGCTACAGGTACCCGGCCTGGGGGCGGACAGGCATCTAGTCATCTTGGAGTTGGCGGCATGAGCGGAAAAGCGGCGCATATCCTGGCGGTCACCAACCAGAAGGGCGGTGTCGGCAAGACCACGACCACGGTCAACCTGGCCGCCGGCCTGGCCCTGCTGCGCAAGAAGGTCCTGCTGGTCGACCTCGATCCCCAGGGCAACGCCACCATGGGCAGCGGGGTGGAAAAGCGCGACTGTAGCCAGACGATCTACCATGTCCTGCTGCGCCAGGCGGTCTGCCGTCAGGTGCGCCTGCCGGCCGGCAATTCCGAATACGATATCCTGCCGGCCAACCGCGACCTGGCCGGTGCCGAGGTCGAGCTGGTCATGGAGCAGGGGCGCGAACAGCGCCTGCGCGAGGCGCTCGCAACGATCGCTCAGGAGTACGACTACATCCTGATCGACTGTCCGCCGGCGTTGAACCTGCTCACGGTCAACGCCCTGGCGGCGGCGAACGCGGTGCTGATCCCCATGCAGTGCGAGTATTACGCCCTGGAGGGCCTGTCCGACCTGGTCAACACGGTGAAGCGGGTCAAGTCCAACCTGAATCCGGGGATCGAGATCGAGGGCCTGTTGCGGGCCATGTTCGACCCGCGCAACACCCTGGCCCAGCAGGTTTCCGACCAACTCAAGCAACATTTCGGCGACAAGGTGTACGACACCGTGATCCCGCGTAACGTGCGCGTGGCCGAGGCACCCAGCTACGGCATGCCGGTGCTCATCTACGATCGCAACTCCAAGGGCGCCCAGGCCTATCTCAAGCTGGCCGAGGAAATCGTCGAACGCCGCGCACGGCAAAACTAAGGAGGCATGATGGCTAAATTGAAAGGATTGGGACGGGGTCTGGATGCCCTGCTCTCGGAAGGCGAAACCCCTGAAGGCGAGCGTCTGCTGACCCTGCCATTGGGTAGCCTGACCCCGGGCCGCTACCAACCGCGTACCCGCATGGACGAGACCGCGCTCGCCGACCTGGCCGACTCCATCAAGGCCCAAGGCCTGATGCAGCCGATCCTGGCGCGCTCCATCGCCGGCGGCAAGTACGAGATCATCGCCGGCGAGCGGCGCTGGCGCGCCAGTCAGTTGGCCGGGCTCAAGGAAGTGCCGGTGCTGGTGCGCGACGTGCCGGACGAGGCCGCCCTCAAGATGGCCCTGATCGAGAACATCCAGCGCGAGAATCTCAACCCGCTCGAAGAGGCCCAGGGCCTGCAGCGGCTGATCAGCGAGTTCACCATGACCCACCAGACCGTGGCGGAATCGGTCGGCCGCTCGCGTACCGCGGTGACCAACCTGCTCCGCCTGCTCAACCTGGCCAAGCCGGTCCAGACCATGATGATGGATGGCCGCATCGACATGGGCCATGGCCGCGCCTTGCTCGCCCTCGGCAATGCCCGCCAGGTCGAGGCCGCCGACGAGGTGGCCAAGCGCGGCCTGTCGGTGCGCGAGACCGAGCGTCTGGTCGCGCGCCTGCTCAAGCCGGTCGCCGCCAAGCCGGAGGAAAAGAAGGATCGCGACGTCATCCGCCTGGAAGAGTCGCTTTCGGAGCGCTTGGCCGCCAAGGTGTCCATCCGCTCGAACCGGAAGGGCGCCGGCCGCCTGAGCGTGGAATTCGCCAGCCTGGAACAGTTGGACGAGATCCTGAAGCGGATACGCTGAGTGGTGTGCGATCAACGGAGCGGCATGTCTACAAATCATCAAAGGGTTTGATGATTGCATTAGCCACTCTAATCTCTTTATAATAATCGACTAATGTTTATTGCCGTGCTACGTTCATTAAAGGTGCAGTCCGGCATAGTAGGTCTGGCCGTGCTCGTAGCCGGGGTGTTCGGTGATGTGGGAATTGCACTGGCTGTCGCTTATGGCGGCGGCGTTTCGATGGCGAGCACTGCCCTGTTGTGGTGGCGTTGGCATCGGGGCGTACGCGATTACCACTGCGATACCGGTAGGCATGTAAGAACGTTTTACCGTTCCGCCATGGAACGGTTTTTTGTCGTCGTTATTATGCTGGCGGCCGGTTTTTTCTGGATTGGGGACCATCCAGGAGCGTTGCTGGTGGGATTTCTGGTTGGGCAGATGGCCTGGATGCTGGCGAGCCTGACTTTGCGTGAGAGAACTTGACCATGTCCGCGGAAGCGCAGATTACTTCAACCGAATACATCAAGCATCACTTGCAGAACCTGACCTACGGCAAGCTGCCCGCAGGTTACCAGCGCCATGACGGCGAGGTTCTACAGGGTGACACCTGGACCCTGGCGCATTCGGCCCAAGAGGCCAAGGCCATGGGCTTCAACGCCTTCAACGTCGATACCCTGGGTATTTCCCTGGTGCTTGGCCTGCTCTTCATTATCCTGTTCCGCAAGGTCGCCAAGAGTGTGTCTGCCGGCGTGCCCTCGGGGGCGCAGAACTTTGTCGAGTGGATCATTGAGTTCATCGACAACAGCGTGCGCGGCTCGTTCACCGGCCGCAACCCGATGGTCGCGCCCCTGGCCCTGACCATCTTCGTCTGGATCTTCATGATGAACTTCATGGATCTGGTGCCGATCGACTGGTTGCCCAAACTGGCTGCCTGGCTAACCGGGAATCCGCACCTGTTCTTCAAGGTCGTGCCCACCACCGACCCGAACGCCACCTTCGGCATGTCCATATCGGTATTCTTCCTGGTGCTCTACTACAGCATCAAGATGAAGGGCGTCGGCGGCTTCGTCGGCGAACTGACCCTGCAACCCTTCGGCAAGTTCGGCCTGCCCGCCAACCTGTTCCTGGAGGGCGTCAACCTCATCGCCAAGCCTGTTTCACTGGCCCTGCGTCTGTTCGGCAACATGTATGCCGGCGAAATGATCTTCATCCTGATCGCCATCATGGGCGCCGCGTGGACCGGCTTCAGCGTCGGCAACGCCACCCTGTTCGGCTCGCAGGTCCTGCTGTCTCTGGGATGGGGTATCTTCCACATCCTGATCGTCACCCTGCAGGCCTTCATCTTCATGACGCTGACCATCGTCTACCTGGACATGGCGCATCAGGAACACCATTAATTCGAATCTTTGTAATTTCACTTTATCTCTAGGAGAAAACCATGACTGAAGTACAAGCCCTGCTGTTCATCGCCGGCGCCATCATGATGGGTCTGGGCGCGCTGGGCGCCTCCGTGGGCATCGGCATCCTCGGTGGCCGCTTCCTGGAAGGCGCCGCCCGCCAGCCCGAACTGATCCCGATGCTGCGCACCCAGTTCTTCATCGTCATGGGTCTGGTCGACGCCGTGCCGATGATCGCCGTCGGTCTGGCCATGTACGTCCTGTTCGCGGTGGCCGGCTAATTTCAGAATTCGCCCGGTAACCGGCAAGAAAGGTTTCGCATGAACATCAATGCAACCCTTATCGCGCAGGCGATCATGTTCGCCCTGTTCGTGTGGTTCTGCATGCGCTTCGTCTGGCCGCCCATCGTGGGCGCCCTGGAGGCACGCAAGAAACAGATCGCCGACGGCCTGGCCGCCGCCGATCGCGGCAAGCACGAGCTGGAACTGGCCGCCAAGCGCGCCAGCGAGTCCCTGCACGAGGCCAAGATGAAGGCCTCCGAAATCATCGCCCAGGCCGACAAGCGCGCCGCGCAGATCGTCGACGATGCCAAGACCGCCGCCAAGGCCGAAGGCGATCGCCAACTGGCTGCGGCGGAAGCCAACATCCAGCAGGAAGTGTTCCGTGCCCGCGAGCAACTGCGCGGCCAGGTCGCTGCCCTGGTGGTTGCCGGTGCCGAGAAGGTGCTGCGCCGCGAGGTCGATGCCAAGGCTCATGCCGACCTGCTCGAGGCCGTGAAGAACGAGCTCTGACCATGGCAGAAATCACCACCATCGCCCGTCCCTACGCCGAAGCCGTCGCCAAACTGGCCGGCGAGACCCAGGGCTGGAAGGTCTGGTCCGACATGCTGATCCTGGCTGCCCAGGTGGCCGCCGATCCGCAAGTTGTCGCCCTGGCCGGCAACCCCGCCATCCCGGCCGAGCGCGTCGCCGACGTGATCGTTTCCGTGTGCGGTAGCGCCTTGAATGCCGACGGCAGCAACTTCGTCCGCCTGTTGGCCGAGAACAAGCGTTTCAATGCCCTGGCCGAGATTTCCCGCTTGTTCGAGGAGATCAAGGCCGCCCAGGAAGGCGTGCTGGAGGCCCGTATCAGCACGGCCTTCGAGCTCTCCGCCGAGCAGATGAAGGCCCTGGTGACGAAGCTGGAAACGAAGTTCGGCCAAAAGATCAACGCCAGCCAGGAAACGGATGCCTCCCTGATCGGCGGCGTGGTGATCCAGGTCGGCGACGAAGTCATGGATGCGTCGGTGCGCGGCAGGCTGCAAAGCATGGCCGCCACCCTGAAAGCTTGATAGAAATCTGGAGTCCAGAATGCAACTCAATCCGTCTGAAATCAGCGAGCTGATCAAGAGCAAGATCCAGAACCTGGAGACCGGCTCCGAGCTCCGTACCCAAGGGACGGTGGTATCCGTTACCGACGGCATCGTGCGTGTCCACGGCCTGACCGAGGTCATGCAAGGTGAAATGCTGGAATTCCCCGGCAACACCATGGGCATGGCCCTGAACCTGGAGCGCGACTCCGTCGGCGCCGTGGTGCTGGGCGAATACGAACACATCACCGAAGGCGACATCGTCAAGTGCACCGGCCGCATCCTGGAAGTGCCGGTCGGCGAGGCCCTGCTCGGCCGCGTCGTCAACGCCCTCGGTCAGCCGATCGACGGCAAGGGCCCGGTCAACACCACGGTGACCAGCCCGATCGAGAAGATCGCCCCCGGCGTGATCGCCCGTCAATCGGTCTCCCAGCCCGTGCAGACCGGCCTGAAGTCGGTCGACGCCATGGTGCCGATCGGCCGCGGCCAGCGTGAGCTGATCATCGGCGACCGCCAGACCGGCAAGACCGCCGTCGCCATCGACGCGATCATCAACCAGAAGGGCACCGGCGTTAAGTGCATCTACGTCGCCGTCGGCCAGAAGGCCTCATCGGTCGCCAACGTGGTGCGCAAGCTGGAAGAGCACGGCGCCATGGACCACACCATCGTCGTCGCCGCCACCTCCTCCGACCCGGCTGCGATGCAGTTCATCGCCCCCTATGCCGGCTGCACCATGGGCGAGTATTTCCGCGACCGCGGCGAGGACGCCCTGATCGTCTACGACGACCTCACCAAGCAGGCCTGGGCCTACCGCCAGATCTCCCTGCTGCTGCGCCGTCCGCCGGGCCGCGAAGCCTATCCGGGCGACGTCTTCTATCTGCACTCCCGCCTGCTCGAGCGTTCCGCCCGGGTCAACGCCGACTACGTCGAGAAGCTGACCAACGGCGCCGTCAAGGGCAAGACCGGCTCGCTGACCGCCCTGCCGATCATCGAGACCCAGGCCGGCGACGTGTCCGCCTTCGTGCCGACCAATGTGATCTCGATCACCGACGGCCAGATCTTCCTGGAATCCGACCTGTTCAACGCCGGTATCCGCCCCGCCATCAACGCCGGCCTGTCGGTGTCCCGCGTCGGTGGCGCCGCCCAGACCAAGATCATCAAGAAGCTCGGCGGCGGCGTCCGTCTGGCCCTGGCCCAGTACCGCGAACTGGCCGCCTTCGCCCAGTTCGCCTCCGACCTGGACGAAGTCACCCGCAAGCAGCTCGAGCGCGGCAAGATGGTCACCGAACTGATGAAGCAACTCCAGTACGCCCCGCAGAGCGTGGCCGACATGGCCGTCACGCTGTTCGCCGTCAACCGCGGCTACATGGACGACGTCGAGGTCAAGCGCGCCCTGGCCTTCGAGGCCTCGCTGCAATCCTTCCTGAAGGGCAAGTACGCCGCCCTGCTGGCCAAGATCACCGAGACCAACGACCTCGACAGTGACAGCGAGAAGCAACTCGCCGCCGCCATCGAGGACTTCAAGGCCTCCGCCGCCTACTGATCGGGACTGAACGATGGCCGCCGGAAAAGAGATTCGCACCAAGATCAAGAGCGTGGAGAACACGCGCAAGATCACCAAGGCCATGGAAATGGTCGCCGCGTCCAAGATGCGCAAGGCCCAGGAGCGGATGAAGCACGCCCGCCCCTATGCCGAGAAGATCGCCAACGTGGCGGCCCATTTCAGCCAGGCCCATCCCGAGTACCGGCACCCCTTCGTCGAGCACCGTGACCAGATCAAGCGGGTCGGCCTGATCGTGGTGACCACCGACAAGGGTCTGTGCGGCGCCTTGAACACCAACGCCCTGCGCCTGGCCCTGAACAAGATGAAGGACTGGGACGGCCAGAAGATCGAGGTCGACGTCACCGCCATCGGCACCAAGGGCTCCGGCTTCATGCAGCGCCTGGGCGCCAACATCGCCTCCCAGGTCACCGGCCTGGGCGATACGCCGCACATGGAAAAGCTGATCGGCCCGGTTCAGGTCATGCTGGACAACTTCAAGTCCGGTCGCATCGACGCCCTGCACCTGATCTATTCCCGCTTCATCAACACCATGAAGCAGGAAGTCACCTTCACCCAACTACTGCCCCTGGCCGCCGATCCCGATGCCAACCCGACCCACTGGGACTACATCTACGAGCCCGAGGCCAAGGGTGTGGTCGACGGTTTGATGGTGCGCTATGTCGAGGCGCTGATCTACCAGGCCGTGGCCGAGAACATGGCCTGCGAGCAATCGGCCCGGATGGTCGCCATGAAGTCCGCCTCGGACAACGCCAAGACCGTGATCGAGGAACTCAAGCTGGTCTACAACAAGACCCGCCAGGCCGCCATCACCAAGGAATTGTCGGAGATCGTCGCTGGCGCGGCGGCCGTGTAACAGATTGAAAACTTGTCAGGAAATATTGCGATGACCGAAGGAAAAATCGTACAAATCATCGGCGCGGTGGTGGACATGGAGTTCCCCCGCGGCCAACTGCCCAAGGTCTATGACGCCGTCAAGATGGAAAACCCGGCGCTCACCTTCGAGGTACAGCAGCAACTGGGTGACGGCGTCGTCCGGACCATCGCCATGGGTTCCACCGACGGCCTGCGCCGCGGCATGGCGGTCAAGGACACCGGTGCGCCCATCCAGGTTCCGGTCGGCCAGGCCACCCTGGGCCGGATCATGGACGTGCTGGGCGAGCCGGTCGACGAGGCCGGCCCGGTCAACGCCGACAAGTACATGCCGATCCACCGCAAGGCCCCGGCCTATGCCGACCAGGCCTCCGCCGTGGAGATCCTGGAAACCGGCATCAAGGTCATCGACTTGATCATGCCGATCGCCAAGGGCGGCAAGGTCGGCCTGTTCGGCGGCGCCGGCGTGGGCAAGACCGTGACCCTGATGGAACTGATCCGCAACATCGCCGTCGAGCACAGCGGCTTCTCGGTGTTCGCCGGCGTCGGCGAGCGCACCCGCGAGGGCAACGACTTCTACCATGAGATGAAGGAAGGCGGCGTGCTCGACAAGGTCTCCCTGGTCTACGGCCAGATGAACGAGCCGCCGGGCAACCGTCTGCGCGTCGCCCTGACCGGCCTGACCATGGCCGAGAACTTCCGCGACGAAGGCCGCGACGTGCTGTTCTTCGTCGACAACATCTACCGCTACACCCTGGCCGGCACCGAAGTGTCCGCCCTGCTCGGCCGGATGCCGTCCGCCGTGGGCTACCAGCCCACCCTGGCCTCGGAAATGGGCGCCCTGCAGGAGCGCATCACCTCCACC